>DATNKC010000220.1:0-3300 GCA_035603615.1 Steroidobacteraceae bacterium
GCCGATGTATGCGCCCGCTCGATACATCCTATCTAGAAAAACAGGCTATCGACGCCTCGTGCACTCGTAATATTCTTGCGGGCAGTTGAGTTTGCTTCAAGTTGTGCACGACTATGAACTTAGACTACGTCTTATTCGGTCTAATCCTGTGCGGCATCGGCTTGGCGATTGTCTGCTTCAGAAGCGAGTACCTGCATCTGCGCGATCTTAGAGCGATTGAGCGCAGACGAGAACGGGTCATGCGCGAGTTGCAATTGCAGAGACTGTCCGCGCAAGCCGGCGACCGGGAGCGCGCGGCGCGGACTTAGTCCGAGACTGGCGGTGTGTGGCGACCCAGACCGCCGTCATGAACGCGGCGCAACTTATGATCGATGTAGTCGCGCGCCCTGAAGACCCGTGAGCGCACCGTGCCGACCGGAATGGACATCGCGGAGGCAATCTCCTGATAACTCAATCCATCGATTTCGCGCAAGGTGATTACCGTGCGATTCTCTTCGGAGAGACCATCCAGGGCGGAATTCACCGTCCCGCGGATATCCGCGGTGAGCGCCAGTTCCTCCGGCGTTGCCAATTCCCGCAGGCGCGTCGGCAGGCGGGCCGCATCGCGGAACTCGGCGAAGTCAATGGTGTTGCTCAGGAAATCGCGCCGCCGCGCTTTCAAGAGACTCCGCGCGCAATTGCTGGCGATGCGGTAGAGCCAAGTGTAGAACGCGCAGGCGCCACGAAAACGTCGAAGCCCTCGGTACGCCTTGATGAACGTTTCCTGCGTGGCATCTTCCGCGTCATCGGCATTGCGCGTGTAGCGCATCGCCAACTCAACTATCCGAGGCCGGTACTTGAGTACCAACTGGTCGAAGGCCCAGTCTGCGCCAGACTGGGCATACCGCACGAGGTTCAGGTCGCTGAGTCGGGGGCTTGCCGCCATAGCGTGAGAAAGAGCCCTCGGTATCGCCGCGGACGGATTTTGCATGCATCGAGAGTAAGCCGAGGCGGTCAATCTTTGTAGCCTGTATTTCTCGATGGCATGTATCGTCGCTGTCGATGGCTGTCATCGAGAGATAGAGGCTTCTAACTCTGATCCCGACCCTCTAGCCTAGGAGTCCGTTCATTCCGATTCCTGGAGATCCCATGTCAGCCAGCGCCGCAGCGAAATACGAACTCAAGAATCCCGTCACTCACAGAGCCGCTGAACTGAATGTCATGCCTGGCACACTCGGGCCCGACGTGCTCGATATCTCGCATCTCACGAGAGACTTGGGGGTATTCACCTATGACCCGGGATTCATGTCCACGGCCAGCACCGAGAGCAAAATCACCTACATAGACGGCGACGCGGGCGAACTCTTGTACCGCGGTTATCCGGTCGAACAACTCGCTGAGCGCTCCAGCTATCTGGAAGTCGCCGATCTGCTGATCAACGGCGCGTTGCCCTCGAAGGCGAAGTACAAGATATTTCGCGATTCAATCACGCGGCACACGATGGTCAACGAACGCTTGCTCCGGCTCTTCCAGGGCTTCCATCACGACGCGCATCCCATGGCAATGCTCTCCGCGGTGGTCGCCTCGATGGCCGCTTTCTACTACGACACCACCGACATCCATGATCCCCGGCATCGGGAAATATTTGCGCATCGCATCATTGCGAAACTGCCGACCATCGCTGCCGCCGCCTACAAACATTCCCTCGGTCAGCCTTTCGTCTATCCGCGAAACGACCTGTCTTATTGCGCCAATATCCTCAACATGTTTTTTGCGGTTCCCTGCGAGCCCTACTCCATCGATCTGCTGGCCGTGGAAGCGCTGGATCTGTTGTTCATTCTTCATGCCGACCATGAGCAAAACGCCAGCACCTCGACGGTGCGACTCGCGGGAAGCACCGGTGTAAATCCGTACGCGGCAATTTCCGCCGGAGTTTCTGCGCTCTGGGGTCCCGCGCACGGCGGCGCAAACGAGGCGGTGCTCGACATGCTGAACGACATCGGCTCGGCGGCCAACATCGGACAATTTCTGGCGCGCGTCAAAGACAAGTCGTCCAGCGTGCGCTTGATGGGCTTCGGTCACCGGGTCTACAAAAATTTCGATCCGCGCGCCAAGATCATCCGCAGCATGTGTTACCGCGTGCTTGAAAAGATGGGTAAGGGCAATGACGCGCTGTTCGAGCTTGCGCTGAAGCTCGAGGAAATCGCTCTCAAAGATGACTACTTCGTGTCGCGCAAGTTGTATCCGAATGTCGATTTCTATTCGGGGATCATTTACAGCGCCCTGGGAATTCCACGTTCCATGTTCACCGTCATGTTCGCGATCGCGCGCACCGCCGGCTGGGTCGCCCATTGGCAGGAAATGGTCTCCGATCCGCACATGAGAATCGGCCGTCCGCGCCAGCTGTATACCGGGCCCGCAAGGAGAGACTACCGGCCGCTGGAAGAACGTTTGGCGTGAAATGCATTGCTCATTGCCAGCCACCGCCGAGCGCGTTGTAGATCTGAATCAGCGCGAGGCGCTCGTTGAGCTCTGCCTGGGCAAGATTGAGCTGCGCGGCTAAATCGTTGTTTTCACTTATCAGCACCTGTAGGTAGCTCGCTCCGCCGTGCTCGTACAGTATCTTTGAGAGACGGTCGGCATCTTCCGCCGCCGTCGTCAATAGCTCCTGCTGCTCGCGGAACTCACGGCCCTTCTGATAGGCAATGAGGGAATTGGATACTTGCTCGAAGGCGTTCATGATCGTTTGCTGATAGGTGAGAAGCATTTCTTGCTCCTGCGCTTCGGCGAGGCGTTTTCCCGCGCGCAGCGCTCCCCCCGCAAACACTGGTTGGGTAAGCGATGCGGCCCCGTTCCACATTCTCTGCGAATGGGTAAAGAGGTTGTTGAGCGCGAAGCTTTCGTATCCGGCCGTACCGGTGAGCGAAATGCTGGGAAAAAACGCGGCCTTGGCGACTCCAATCTCGGCGTTCGCCGCGACCAGATTTGCCTCCGCTTCGCGGATGTCGGGGCGGCGCTCGAGCAATTCCGACGGTAGGCCGACGGGAATCGCCGGCGGATTCGGCTGCTCGGTGAGCGGGCGGCCGCGCGGAATGGGACCGGGATTATGCCCCAGCAGAATGCTGAGCGAGTTCTCCTGCTGCGCGATCTGGCGCTCGAGATCGGGAATGGTCTCCGCCGCCGTATACACCAGTTGCTCGGACTGCCTTAGGTCGAGCGCCGATGCCGAGCCGTTCTTGGCGAGCACGCTGGTGAGACGCAACGAATCCTGTCGCGCAGCCAGTGTCATTTTCGACACATCCAGCTCTAAATCGAGCTCCC
>DATNKC010000221.1:0-4161 GCA_035603615.1 Steroidobacteraceae bacterium
ACCGCCGCGGTGACCTTGCGAATGCGGTCCTCGCCCTGCGAGCTGGGCGTGATGACCATGGTCTTTTCAAATTCGTCCTGCTCGACCTCGCCATCCTGGCTGTCGACAAACCGCAATTGGTGATGCCCGACGGTGATGACATCGCCGTGCTGCATTGCGTGTTTCTTGATCAGCTTGCCGTTGACGTAGGTGCCATTGGTGCTGTTCAAGTCCTCCAGGAAGGAGTCGTTTAAAATGTTGATGATGAGCGAGTGGTGACCGCTCACAGCCGGATTGTCGATACGAATATCGTTGTCCGGTAGGCGCCCAATGGTGTAGCGCTCTTTGTTCATGTTGTATTCCGCGAGGACGTTTCCGTCCAAGCTGAGCATCAGGCGTGCCATTCAGACTCCCATTCGCTAGCCGAACCATCCCAAGATTTTGTCAAATATACGCCGGTGCGCCGGGAACGGCTCCTGGACGTGGGCCATAATCACAGAGACATTATCCCGGCCGCCGTTGTCGTTTGACAGCTGAATCAATTGCTTAGCAACCGTATCAAGATTAGCACTAAAGGTGCTGATTGTTAAATGAATGTCCTCGTCCTCGATCATGTCAGAAAGGCCATCCGAACACAGTACGTAGTAGTCACTTTTCTGCGCCGGCTGCTCGTGGATTTCGACTTCCACATTCTGCTCCACCCCGAGGGCCCGTGTAACATAATTCTTGTTGGTCGCCCGCTGGGCTTCCTGCTGGGAATAGAACCCCCGGTCGACCAGCTCCTGCAGCAGTGAGTGATCCAAGGTCATTTGCTCGAATCGGTTGTCCCGGAGCCGGTAGGCCCGGGAATCGCCCACATGGGCGATCGAGACCTTGTTGTCGTGAAAAAGACAGGCCACCACGGTCGTCCCCATGCCCTCACACTGCGGCTGGGTCTTCGAGGTGTGGTAGATGATTTTGTTGGCTCTGTGAATCGCATCACGCAGGATGATGCTCGGGCGCGTCAGGCCGGACTCAGGGTCCTTGACGCTCAGATCTTCCCGTACGAAGGCATCCCGAACCAGGTTGATGATGGTCTTCACGGCGATGCCGCTCGCCACTTCGCCGGCGTTGTAGCCGCCCATGCCGTCGGCCAGCACGAATAGGCCGATGTCGGCCTCGCTGCCGATCATGTCTTCGTTGTGCTCGCGGACCTTACCCGTGTCCGTCAGCGCGACGCTGGCGATTTTCCCCTTCAAACTCATGCTTCCTTTGCCGCTCTGTTCATGTAGTTGTATCCGCTCAAGGCGACCCGCTCGCGATCCGCGATCGACAGTCTTCTAGTGCTGCCGCCATTTGGGCGCCTGAGTCATACCGTGCTTCAGGATTCTTGGCCAGCGCTTGATCGATTACGCTCTCGACGCAGGCGGGCAAGTCCGGTCGGAATGCTCGCAGCGGCGGATGGGGCGCTTCGGCAATCTGCTGCATCAGGCCGGTCATCGAATCAGCAGTGAATGGAAGCTGCCCGGTCAACAATTGAAATAGGCTAACACCCAGGGAAAACAAGTCCGAGTGACCTGTCACAGTTCGTCCCTCGAGCTGTTCAGGCGACATAAAGCTTGGCGTTCCGAGAACGATGCCCGTTCTGGTGCTGCCCGCGCCGCTCAATCGCGCGATCCCAAAATCGGTGATTTTCAACACGTCGGTGCTCGGGTCGTACATGAGATTTGCCGGTTTGATATCGCGGTGTACCACCTGCTGTTTGTGCGCAAATCCCAGCGCGTCAGCGGTGCGGCTGATGATCTCCAGCACTTTGCGCGGCTCCAACAGATTGTTGGATTTCGCGTAGTCGCTCAAATGGCGGCCCTTCAAGTACTCCATGGCGATATAGGCCAAACCACGCTCTTCGCCCACATCGTAGATCGTGACGATATTCGGATGATTGAGCCGGCCCGCGGTTTCCGCCTCGCGAAAAAAGCGCGATCGCGCCTCCACCAGTTCGGCATCGCTGAATTCCGCGGCGAGCGGGATGGCTTTGATCGCCACCATGCGATTGATGGCGGTGTCGCGTCCGAGGTAAACGACGCCCATGGCGCCGCGGCCGATTTCGCGTTCGAGTTGATAGCGTCCGAGCCGCTCGGTGTCGGGCACCGCCGCCGCAACGGCGGCCGAAGCGGGGCGCTCCTTCGGGGCCGCTCGCAGATCCGGCGTCGTCGCACCCATGGCGGCCTGTGCGACGGGGGTCGCCGTGGTGGCCGCTTTGGGCTTGACGCGCTCTGCCTCCATGAGGCGGTGCAGGCGCGCGGCGACGTCTCTATAGGTGTTGTCGAATCTCGCCAAATGCCGGTAGACCGCGGCGGCCTGGGGAATGCGGCCGCGGTGTTCCAACTGATTGCCGAGGGCATAGAGGTCTTGTAAGACGTTGGCGTTGGGCTTGCGGCCCTTAAGTTCGGCGAATCGCTGCTCGAAGTTGTCGAGCAGTCGCGCGGTGTCGGTTCCCACGGCGGTCTTGGCATTCGGCATGGCAACGACGGGCGCGCGCTTGCCCATGCGGGTCCAGATAAAGAGGGCGCTGCCGGCCGCCAACAGGCCGGCGCCGGGCATCCACAGCCAGGTCAAGGAGGGAGGATTGCCAAGCAATCGGAGCAAAAGGCCGGCTGCGAGGATCCCAAGGCCCACAATCGCTGCGATCAGTCCGAATTTCCGCATGCAATAAACATAATCCGAGTCAATAAGCCGGGCAGTATAGGTGATCGGGCGACAATACCGGCAATCCTAAATTCACATATCGGTGCTAAGGAAGCCCATGGCAAAGTCGAAAGAGGTTTTTGTGTGTCAGAACTGCGGGGCTGCTGCGCCAAAATGGCAAGGGCAGTGTGCCGCCTGCGGCGAATGGAACACGCTCGTCGCGGAGATTCTGACAGCAAATCCCCGCAAGCCGAATCAGGCCAGCGGCGCGCAGAACGACGCCTCGTCGTCGCTGGCGGCCCTGGCGGTGGCCGAATCGCCGCGCCTCTCCACGGGCTCCGGAGAACTCGACCGTGTGCTGGGAGGCGGCCTCGTGCCCGGCTCTGTGACCTTGATCGGCGGCGATCCGGGCATCGGCAAATCCACGCTGATGCTGCAGGCTGCCGCGGCGCTCAACGCCTCGGGCGCGGTGCTCTATGCCACCGGCGAGGAGTCGGTTAAGCAAGTGGCGCTGCGGGCGCGGCGCTTGGGACTCGAAACGGCAACCGCGCGGTTGATCGCCGAGACCTGCGTCGAGAACATCGTCGGCGCCGCAGCGACGCTCGCCGCGCACGTACTGATCGTCGATTCCATTCAGACCATGCATTCCGATCGCGTGGAGGCAGCGCCCGGCGCCGTGTCGCAATTGCGCGAGTGCACCGCGGAACTGGTGCGGTTCGCGAAGTCGAGCGGCACCGCAGTGCTCTTGGTGGGTCACGTCACCAAGGAAGGTCAAATCGCCGGACCGCGCGTGCTGGAACACATGGTCGACACGGTGCTGTACTTTGAAAGCGATACGGGCAGCCGTTATCGGGTGCTGCGTTCGGTGAAAAACCGTTTCGGTGCTGCCAACGAAATTGGTGTGTTCGCCATGCTGGAACAGGGCCTGCGCGAGGTGACGAACCCGTCGGCGATTTTCCTGTCGCGGCATGCGGAGCCGGTCCCGGGCAGCGTCATTACCGTGATGCGCGAGGGAACCCGGTCGCTGCTGATCGAAGTGCAGGTGTTGGCCGACGACAGCCTGGGTGCCAATCCGCGCCGTGTGGCGGTCGGCATCGACGGCAATCGTCTGACCATGCTGCTCGCCGTCGCGCATCGCCACGGCGGACTCATGCTGCACGGTCAGGACGTGTTTGCGAATGTGGTGGGCGGCGTGCGCCTCGCGGAGACCGCCGGCGATCTGGCGATTGTGATGGCGGCGCGTTCCTCGCTTGCAAACAAGCCCGTGCCAGGCTCGCTGATTGCCTTTGGCGAGCTGGGACTCGCCGGTGAGATTCGGCCGGTGCCATTCGGCGAGGAGCGGCTGCGCGAGGCTGCAAAGCATGGCTTCAAGATAGCCGTGATTCCCGAAGCGAATGTGCCGAAGCGGCCTCCCGAGGGGATGAGCGTGCGGGGCGTGGCGCGATTGAATCAGGCGTTGGAGGCGTTCTAGCGCCGCTTGGCGCTACGGCGGCGGGCTCGCGGATTGCGGCGTGG
>DATNKC010000222.1:0-2553 GCA_035603615.1 Steroidobacteraceae bacterium
GAGCGCGGCGAGCGATACCGCCATGAGGGCGCCAAAGGTCAGTGCAATCATGCGGGCCCGATCGGCCCCGAGCGCCAGCGTGCTGGCCAACGCACCGTGGGAAACGCTGAGATATTGCGGCTCGCCGCTGCTGGAGGTGAGGTGCGCGTACAGGGGCTGAGCCGGCGACACGCCCTCCGGCACGATAAACACCATGTCGCGCGCGCCTAGGAATGCCGGCAGATTCGCCGCGAGAATCAACGGCACGACTTTGCCGTCCCGATACGCCACCAGCTGCGCTTGCAAGCCGCGCGTCGCATTCATGATCAGAACAGGCGTACCGTCGATGCCGGCAGGTTCATGTGGAATGAGCTTCAGCCAATAGTCGCGCCAGGTATTGTGCCCCGGTGCTTTGGAGAAGGGCCGCAGCTGCTCATCGAGCGAACCGTTCGCGACCGCCTGCGGCGACGGCTGCGGATCCGAGGGCTCAAGGGCCCGAACCCTGATCGCGGTGTCGGCGGCAAAGCTTTGTGTCGGACCTAAGCTTCCGAGCCAGACCAAACAGCCGGCCGCTAGCAGAGCACGCACGGGATACGGCAGTCAGTACTGTCGCGACAGGAGCCAGTGGGCTAAGGAGCGCAGGTCGTCCGCGCGTTCGCAAAATGGCGCGAGTGCTTGGATGGCTTGATTGTGCAAGAGCCTGACACGCTGCTGAGATGCGGAGATGCCGATAATCGCCGGATGGGTCGGCTTTGCGCGCTCGCTGTCGGCGCCCGTGGCCTTGCCCAGCATCGAGGCATCGCCGGTCACATCCAGCAAATCATCTTGAATCTGAAATGCGAGGCCGACGGCGTTCGCAAACCGAGACAACGCCGCGTAGAGGTTTGGATCGAGCGGCGGCGCACATTCCGCCGCCATCAAAACGCTGGCGCGAATGACGGCGCCGGTCTTGCGCGCGTGCATGTCCTCGACCTGAGTGATGTCGAGACGGCTGCCCTGCACCGCCAGGTCGATGGCCTGTCCGCCGGCCATTCCCAAAGTACCAATGGCTTGCGCCAGCATGTCGATGAGGCGCAGGCGGATTGCCGGGGATGCCGGCAACTTCGGATCGCGCGCCAGCAGCTGAAACGCCAGCGGTTGCAGCGCATCTCCCACCAGCAGCGCGGTGGCCTCATCGTAGGCCTTGTGGCAGGTCGGGCGGCCGCGGCGCAGATCGTCATTGTCCATGGCCGGCAAATCATCATGCACCAGCGAGTACACGTGCACGAGTTCGATGGCGCAGGCTGCAGCCTCGACGTCGTCCTCCGTGAGTCCGACCGCGCGAGCGGTGGCGAATACCAGCGCCGGCCGGATGCGCTTGCCGCCGCCGAGAACGCTGTAGCGCATCGCCTCGTGCAAACGAGACGGCACCACCTCGGCCTCCGGCAACCGCGCCGCCAAGGCGTCTTCCATTCGCAGCCGCCAGGTTTCTAGCTGGGTGCCGAAATCGTCCACGTCCTCTTTGAGGATGCGCCGATCCGCCGAGTCGTTCACGGCCCCCGGCTCACGCGCTTGATGTCGCTGAGCGGAATCGCGGTGACGGCGGCGTAGCGTGCGCCGCCATCGGTATATTCAAACGGCAGCTCGGGAGCCATCGGACCGGCGACGCGCGGTCCGCGCAACGAGGTCAAAAGCGCCTTCAAAGGATTGCTGAACGCGTCATTGACCGCCGTTCCCTCAAATCCGCAGTGAGCCATGCAGTTGTCGCAGCGCGGGTTTTTGCCGACGCCATACTTCTCCCACTCGGTGTCCTCGATGAGGGCCTTGTAGGTCGGCGCATAGCCTTCGTCGGACAATAAATAACAAGGCTTCTGCCAACCGAACAGGTTATACGTCGGGTTGCTCCAGGGCGTGCACTGGTAGGTTTGGTTGCCGGCGAGAAAATCCAGGAACAGGGCCGAGTGATTGAACGACCACGCCGGCTTCCCTGACGGGCGGCGGCTGCGGCTGAAGATGTTGCGGAACAGCTGTTTGCTGGCATTGCGGCCCAGAAACACATCCTGTCGCGGCGCGTGGTGATAGCTATATCCCGGAGAAACGGTGATGCCCTCGACGCCCAGTTCCATCGCGGTATCGAAAAACTCGGCCACATCGTCCGGATCTTCGCCATTGAACAAGGTGCAGTTCACGGTGACGCGAAAGCCCTTGTCGCGCGCCAATTTGATGGCCGCGACCGCCTTCTCGAACACGCCTTCCTGACACACCGATTCATCATGACGCTCTTTATTGCCGTCGAGATGGATCGAAAAAGTCAAATAGGTCGAGGGCTTGTATTCGTCGATGTGCTTGGACAGCAGGATCGCATTGGTGCAGAGGTAGACGAACTTCCGCCGGGCCACGATGCCGGCAACGATCTGCGGCATTTCCTTGTGAATCAGCGGCTCACCGCCCGGGATCGACACGATCGGGGCGCCGCATTCATCGACGGCGCGCAACGCGTCTTCCAGGCTGACCCGCTTTTGCAGGGTCTCCTTGGGATAATCGATCTTGCCGCAGCCGGAACAGGCCAAATTGCATTGGAACAGGGGTTCCAGC
>DATNKC010000223.1:0-2263 GCA_035603615.1 Steroidobacteraceae bacterium
CCGACGGTGATGAGGAAGATCAGCTATGTCGGATCCCGCGATCCGCAATGTCCGCTGTACGTGTGCGCCGTGACAAGGCGGCGCTTTCCAGTGGGTGCAAGCCCCACCCGGCAACCGCTCCAGCCGGAAGCAACCGGAGCAGTCATGGAGGTGACAAAATGGCTGGAGCCTTCGGTGTAGCAGGTCACATATAGGTGACGGCGCGAGTGTGCGGGCCGCAACGCGAGTGAACGCTGAGCAATCCTCACATGAGCTGGTGGCAGTCAAGTGGATCGTTTCCGGGTGATCAGTCTCCAGCGGTTTGTCCGGTATCCGAGGTTCTGAGCCCGCTTGCGTGACGCGGCTCGTTTCCGAGCACGATCAACCTCATATGTGGAACGGCCCGCGGTGCAAGGAGCTTCTCAATCGATTTCACCCGCGTGGACGGTGCGTTCATATGTACGGCCTTGAAGCACGGTACATGACCGCTGGCCTCGATGAGATCCGCGAAACGAGGAGCTAAATCACATCCACGCACTTTAAGTGCAGTGAGGTTGGCGGCTTCACTCGTTCCGGGATTTCGTCCCATGGGTTCATCGTCTGTAGTTGCACCTTGCATCTGCCGGCCTTGCGCCGGTCAGATTGGTTTGTCGGTCATAACCCTCATCGGGCAACCGCAGCGATCGAGAGCGGCTCAGGACGATGATAAATCCCGCCCTTATTCAGAAGCGCCCAAATGATCCGGGCCATCTTGTTGGCCAACGCGACTGCGGCCACCTTGAACGGGCGCCTAGCGAGTAGCGCTTTCAGCCAGGGGCGCGCCCGATCATCGTTCCGGGCAATCCGCAGAACGGCTGTCGCCCCGAGGACCAGGAGAACACGAAGTTCGGGATTGCCCATTTTAGAGATCCCGCCGAGTCGTTCCTTGCCTCCGCTGGAATGGGGCCTCGGTGTCAATCCCACCCAGGCGGCGAAGTGGCGCGCCGATTTGAATCCGCCGGGATCCGGAACCAGAGCCTTTATGGTCGCAGCGGTGATGGCGCCGACGCCGGGGATCGTCGTCAGGCGGCGCATGTCTTCGTCGCGCTTTGCCTCCGTAACGATGGCACGTTCGAGCTTGAAGATCTGATCAGCCAGGGTGTCGATCTGATCGGCAACCGCCATCAGGGCGAAGCGTGCCGCTGCGGGCAGTCGAGTATCTTCACCTTCCCGCACGATGGTCATCAGCGCCGCAACGCTGGGAAGGCCGCCGGCCGCGATGATGCCCAGTTCAGCCAAATGTGCACGTAAGGCGTTCACCGACTGCGTTCTCTGCTGCACCAGAAGAGCCCGCGTTTTCAGCACCATTGCGTCTGCTTGTTGTTCGGCGGTCTTGATGGGGACAAAGCGCATGGTCTTGCGGATCACCGCCTCGCTGATGGCTTCCGCATCGGCCGCGTCCGTCTTACCGCGCTTGACGAAAGGTTTGACGTAGGCTGGTGGAATGAGGCGCACATCATGGCCGAGGTTCGCGATCTCGCGCGCCCAATAGTGAGCGCCACCGCATGCCTCCATGCCAACCAGACATGAAGGCAGTTTTTCGAAGAAGCGCAGCACTTCGCCGCGACGCAGTTTCCGATTGAACAGGGGCGAGCCTGCAATATCGGCACCGTGAACCTGGAAAACGTGTTTGGCCAAATCGAGCCCGATGGTGCTAACATACTTCATGGAACGGTCCCTCCTTTGTGGCGTTCGAGCAACGACCACGTTTTAGCACTAGATGCTGTCGGAGCGGGCCGTTCCACCTCATCACATACGGTCGCCGTTCGCGACGGTTGCACCAACATCCCGCTTGCGGCGGGCAGGGCTCAGGAAGACGAGAACCTTTCTCGAAAACGGCGTTTCAGGCCACGGCTTGCTTCGGTTCGTCCACCTGGATCCGTCAGGACTGATCACGTCCCGAGGATTACGGTATCGGATGATGTGGAAGACGGGGCTATCGTCAGGCGGCCCTAATCATGGCGCCTTCGATCACGACCCCGGCGGTCACATATTTCCAGAGCGCGACCAGCAGCTTTCGCGCCAGCGCCACGATCGTCGTCTTGCGCCGACGACTGCCGTTACGTTCCATTCGGTCCTCAAACCAGAGGGTGAGTGCCGACCGCGGCTGATGGCGTAGCCAAAGCCAGGCGAGCTGGATCATTGTTGTCCGTAGTCGCCGGTTGCCCGATTGCGAGATGCCCTGCTCGCGATTGACCGACCCGCTTTGCCAAGGCGTCGGGGCAAGGCCGGCATAAGCGGCGAC
>DATNKC010000224.1:0-8174 GCA_035603615.1 Steroidobacteraceae bacterium
TTGATAGCCGCGCGCCTGCAAACAGGCTGACATGGCGCGGTCATAATTGCTGCGATTCATCGCGGCGCCTCCTGGAGCGCCCCCGCCCGGCTGGGTCGGATCAAATCCCGTTTGGCCCTTGGCCCAGGTATGGCACTCAAATTGGTCAGCCGCCTGTTGCTCCTTGGACTGTCCGTTCTTGGGGTAGATGATCAGGTCCTGCTGGGGTGCCTGAGCTGTGTCCGGCGGCGGAGAAGGATCATCTGCATTCTCGGGTGGATCGACCACTGCATAGCCATTTTGGTCGGGCTGGTATGAGTAGTACACATTGTCCGCGTAATAGTAAGGCACGCCGCCAAACCACACGGTCGAGTAATAAGGCGGCAGCACCGAAATCACCAGGCCCGCCGGCGGTCGCACGACAACGAATCCAGGTCCGCTCGGCGCGTACCAGATCCCGCCGCTGAAATAGAACCGGCTTCCGCCTCGATAGTAAGGCCGGTAGCCTTCCGGCAACGACGGCCTCACGGTTCCGAACGGCGGATAGTAGCGGCCGTGATTGTAGCGAGAGTCGAGCACTTGACCGCGGCCGTCAAAGCCGGGCCGGCCCGGCGCAGGTCTGGCCTGCGGACGATCGGCACGCGTCGCTTCGGGACGAGCATGCTCATCCGCGGCGGCGGCCAGCTGCGCGGCACCTGCGCCGAGCAGCAGTATCGAAAGACTCAAGGCGGAAATTTTTGCTGTCTTGTTCATGACTTGTTCTGGCCTTTCCGATTGTTCCTTAAGTAACCGTATAGCCGCGGCCTTGCAAGCACGCGCCAATGGCACGTCGATAGGCATCGGCCCGCGCGCGCCCGTCGGCGGCGCTGGCGTTGATTTGCTGTTGCGTCGCTCGCGCCTGTTGCTGGGCATTGGCATCCGCGGCCGAGCCAATAATGGCGCCGGTCGCGCCGCCGAGTATTATGCCCGCGCCCGCATTGCGCGGCCCACCGATAATCCCGCCAATGATGGCGCCCGCGATGGCACCGCCGGCCGTATTTGCCCCGGGCGGCGTCGCCGGTTGCACGACCACGCGCTCGTAGGGGCTGGCATCGGCGCGGCTGGGATCGACGCCCGTTTGCTGGACCGCCCATATATGGCATTCGTAGCGATCGCGCTCGGTTTGTTCCGGGCTCTGGCCATGAGCCGGATAGACGAATACGCGTTGCGGCGGCGGTGCCGGCACGGCATACGTGCGCGGCGGCGGCGTTACACAAGCGCTCAACAGTCCTAGCAGCACAACCGGAATAGCACCCGCAGCGGCGCGTGCAAGGCGTGGATGATTGGCGAATTTCATGCGTTCAATTCCTCTAGTCCCTTTCGAATTCAACGTAGGACATTGTTCTCAGTTGACAGGAAACAAGCCCCCAAGTTCGCTTTTTAGGCCGGAAACCGCCCTTGAGCCCGGTCTTAGCCCCGGGAACTCAAGGGTTCTCCAAGAACGGTGATTTCTTGTTAAGAACGGTTATTTCTTTGGCTTACGAAATTTTAATATGAATTGGTCGGTCTTGCCGCGAATCGAGGGGTCGAACACCGCGGCAGTACGGCTGTCGGCGGCATTGGCCAGAACGTCGCTGGCGCCCACGAACTCGAATCCGGCCGCAGTGACTTCCTGTTTCACCACGTCGGCATCGATTCTGTGCAAGGTCTTCGTATCCGAAAGCCCGGAACCCGCCGGCGCCGAGTGATCCAGCACGACATACAGGCCACCCGGCTTCAACGAATCTAAAATGGTCCTGTTGAACGCCACCACATCAACCGGGAAATTGTGCAGGTCGTGGTAATTTTGCGCGGTGAACACCAGGTCGACCGGCGCCGGGGTCACCAATTTGGTCAGAGGCTGAATCACCACCGTAACGTTGGTGTAATTCGGATCGGCGGCAATCGCTTTGACTGCGCCGGCAAGATCCGGCAAGTTCGCCGGCGCATTGGCAGGACGCTCTGGCACCAGGGCATACACATGACCCGAAGGACCGACCGCCTTACTGAATATGCGGGTGAAGTAGCCGCTGCCCGGCAATATTTCGGCGATTTGCTCGCCCGGCTTTACGCCAAGAAATTCCAACGTTTGCACCGGTTTGCGGTTGGCATCGCGCAGTTTGTCGGCATCGGGCCGATTGCTGTCGGCGACCGCCGCCGCGATGTGGCCTGGATTGCTCGCCGCACTCGGTGCACTGGGTTGATTCATGCAGGCGGAAAGCGACAGCGATGTGGCGAGCGACACTGCCAGAATCAGTGGGTAGCGAATCATATGACACTCCGTTGAATTATCGGCCAGCGAAACACTTTGTTATGGCCCGAGTTTAGCATTTCCGGCGCTCGCGCCGCCGTTTTCGGCACGCAGGTTCACCCTCCCGCTCAAGCGCTGATCCACACAGCGGCGTATCATCCGCGGCTACCGGTTTACAGATGGTTCTCGCGTATGAGTTTGAGTGTTTTCGATATCTTCAAAATCGGGATCGGCCCCTCCAGCTCACACACCATGGGACCCATGAACGCCGCGCGAGATTTTGCCGAGTTGCTGGCGGCGCGCGATTTGTTGAACCGTACCGCCCAGGTTTCGGCGCAACTCTATGGGTCCTTGGCGCTCACCGGACGCGGACATTGCACCGACCGCGCGATCCTCTTGGGGCTGGAAGGCATGAGCCCGGATAGCATCGATTCGGGCGCCGCCGAGACGGCGCTGCAGCGCATTCGCAACGCCAAGCGCTTGCGCCTGCTGGGCAGGCACGAGATCGATTTCGATGAACCCTTGAATCTATTGTTTCACACCGACCAGGTATTGCCGGGCCATTCCAATGGCATGCGTTTCTCCGCGCACGATGCGGCGCAAAATCTCCTGGCGCGCGAGGAGTACTACAGCATCGGCGGCGGTTTCGTGATTCGCGCTGGGGCGGAAATGAATACCGGCGCGGCGCGCCACGCGCCGCCGTACGAATTCGCCTCGGGCGCGCAGTTGCTCGACCTCGCCAAAGCGCAGGGCTTGGAGATTCACGAACTGATGTTGGCCCGCGAGCGCACGTGGCGCAGCGAGGCGGAAATCCAGGCGGGACTCTTGCGTATCTGGCAAGTCATGCAAGATTGCGTGCGCCGTGGTTTCGATGCTCAAGGCCTGCTGCCGGGCGTACTGGGAGTCAGGCGGCGTGCGCCGAAACTCTACCGGCAACTCACGAGCGGCGATCCATTGAGCCCCATGCACGCTTTGGATTGGGTCAATGCCTATGCACTCGCGGTGAATGAGGAAAACGCCGCCGGCGGCCAGGTCGTGACTGCGCCCACCAACGGCGCGGCAGGCATCGTACCGGCGGTGCTGCACTACTACCGGCGGTTTGAGGCGGGAGCCGATGACAGCGGCGTTCTCCGGTTTCTGCTTTCCGCCGCGGCGATCGGCATGTTGTACAAGCAGAATGCCTCGATCTCGGGCGCGGAGATGGGCTGTCAAGGCGAGGTCGGGGTCGCGTGCTCCATGGCCGCGGCCGGTTTGGTATCGGCGCTTCACGGCAGCAACGAACAGATCGAAAATGCGGCAGAAATCGGCATGGAACACAATTTAGGTCTGACCTGCGATCCGGTCGCCGGCTTGGTGCAGATCCCCTGCATTGAGCGCAATGCCATGGGATCGGTCAAGGCCATCAATGCGGCGCGTCTGGCACTGCGCGGCGATGGCTCGCACAAGGTGTCGCTCGACCAAGTGATCAATACCATGCGGCAGACCGGCCTCGATATGTCGACGATTTACAAGGAGACTTCGCAAGGAGGTCTCGCGGTCAACGTACCGGAATGCTAGAAATACCGCTGCTGCAGCCCCATCGCATCGAGCCCTCCTACCCCGTCGCCTCCAGCCCTTGCGCAATGCCGCTGATGGTCGCGCGCAACGCTCCGAACAACGCCTGATCCTGGCGCTGCGTCGCACGCCATCGCCGCAGCAGATCCACTTGCATGAGATGCATCGGATCGATGTAGGGATTGCGCAACCTGATCGAACGTCGCAGTGTCGGATCACTGTCGAGCAGTTGCGCTGAACCGCGCAGGCGCAGGACCAGATTCAAGGTCAGCGCATATTCCTTCGCGATGGCTTGCGTGTGAATGCGCAGCCGATCCGGCGCCAGCGCATCGTAGTAGCTCGCTATATCCAGGTCTGTTCGACCCAGCATGGCCTCCACATCGTCGAGCAAGTGACCGAAGAACGGCCAGTGCGCCGTCATGCGCGTCAAAACCTCCTCGCCATGAAGCTGCAATGCGGCTTGGACACCGCTGCCAAAGCCAAACCACCCCGGCAGCATGTGCCGGCTCTGCGTCCACGCGAACACCCAGGGAATCGCCCGCAGTGACTGCACGCCGCTGGCGCCCACGCGCGCCGCGGGCCGTGACGCAATGTGCATGCGCTCGATGACATCGAGCGGAGTCGCGGCGCGGAAATACTCGAAAAATTCTGCGCTGCCGAACACCAACTCGCGGTAAGCCTTTAAGCTTTGCGCCGCGATAGTGCCCATGGCGGCAATCAGTTCAGGGGCGATCGGCTCCGTCTCCGCGCCCTGGGCCGTTGCGAGCGCGACCGAGGCAAATGTGCGCTCCAATGTGCGCATTGCGATGGGGCGCAGACTGTAGCTCTGATTGACGACTTCGCCCTGCTCGGTCAGGCGCAAGACACCCCGCATCGCGCCATTGGGCAGCGACTCGACCAGATGTTCGGTACGTCCGCCGCCGCGCGCCGGCGTGCCGCCGCGTCCATGGAATATCAATAGATTCGTTCCCATGGCGCGCGCCGTTTCCAGCAATTGAACTTGCGCCACTTGCAGCGCCCAGCGCGATGCCGCGATTCCGCCCTGTTTGTTCGAGTCCGAATACCCGATCACCACCATTTGGCGATTGCCTCGCGATTCGAGATGCCGCCGATAGGCGGGCTCGGCATGCAAGGCGCGCAGAACCTCCCCCGCTGACTCCAAGGAATCAATCGACTCGAGCAGCGGAGCGAGGTCGAGCGGACATTCGCCGCTGCGTTTGTCCGTGATATCCGCCCATCGCGCCAGCAGCAATACCGCAAGGATGTCCTCGGGACCGCGGGCGCCGCTCACGATGTACTCACCGATCGCCCGGCCGCCGAATTTGTGACGCGCCTGAGCAATAGCTTGAAAAACCCACAGGCTGCGCCGGCCCGTCGCATCGAAGGACGCCGCCGGCCCCAGATCGCGCGCCAGAAAATCCTGCAACTGCCGCAACCGCTCCTGCGGCGGCAGCTCCGGCCACCCCTTTTGGTCCAACCCTTGTGCGATGACTTCATCGTGGACACAGGCATGCTGAATGACATCCAAGGTGGCCAGATGAAATCCGAAAGTCCGCACGCGGCGCATCAGCCGGCGCACTAAAAAATATCCGGCGTGGCGTCCCTTGTTTTCAAGCAAACTCGTCGCCGCCAGCCCGATATCGGACAGCAATTCGTCCGGATTCTGATAGGCATTGGGCCGGCCTTCGTAAGTTGCCTGCAATCGTTCGCTGATCTGGCCGAAGAACACCCGATACGGCATGCGATCGTGCCGCGTAGGCACGAGCGCTTTCGCTCCCGGCAAAATAGCAGCGTAGGATTCGATGCGAGCGGCCAATCCGGCGCTCACCTCGACGCGATTGGCACTTTGGCTCAAGGATTCCGCCAGCTGCCCGCACTCTGCGAAATAGGTCGACACGATCAGCTGCTGATGCCGGTGCAAGGTTTCGCGAATGGTCTTGCCATGCACATCCGCGTTGCCGTCCATGTCACCGCCCACCCATGAGCCGAAGCGCAGGATGTTGGGCACGTCCAGGGTCTCGACCGGGACCGAGTACGCGTGCGCCAGCGCCGCCTCGATCTCTTCGTAGAACAACGGCACGACGCGATACAGAATATCGATGAGATAGAACAGCACGTGCTCGCGTTCATCGACCACCGTCAAGCCCTCGCGAGGGTGCTCCTCGGTCTGCCAGATGCTGGTGATCTCCAGCCGCACGCGCGCCCAGAGCATCTCGAGCTCAGCCCGCGTGGATCCAGGATCGGTTCGCTCCAGCAAATCATGCGCAATGTGCTGCTGCTTGCGCAAAATTGTGCGGCGCGTGGATTCGGTGGGATGCGCCGTGAACACCGGCTCGATGCTCATCCTGCTCACCAGCTGCAGCGCCTGATCCAGCGACACGCCGGAGCGCTGCAAGCGTCCGATGCAATCAGCGATACCGCCAGGCTGAAAGGTGTTCGAGTCGCTTAAGTATTCGCGGCGCCGGCGCACACGGTGCGCTTTTTCAGCGGTGTTCACCGCCATGAACCAGAGAGAGAACGCGCGGGTTAATTCGGTCGCGGCGACCGGCGATCGACCCTCGGTGCGGCTCTTGAGATCGGCGGCGCCTTGCGAATCGCCCTCGCGGCGCCTAATTGCCTCGCACCGATCGCCTTCGACCTGCTCGAAAAACTCCTCGCCGCCCTGGTCGCGAAGCGTCTCGCCGATCAGGCCGCCGAGCGCATGTACATCCTCGCGCAGCGCGGTGTCTTTGACCGGAAATTGAATGCTTTGGCGATACATAATGCTAGGCTCTTAGGGGAGATCACGGAGAAATAGTATGAGCTTGTTGGCGCAGATCGCTATATTTCTCGCGGCCGCAGTCATCGCGATACCGATTTTCCGCCGCTTCAAGCTCGGATCGGTGCTGGGTTACCTCACCGCGGGCATCATCATCGGGCCAGCCAGCCTGGGACTGATCAAAGGCGTCGAGGCCACCCAGAATATCGCGCAGTTCGGGATCGTGCTGCTGATGTTTGTCATTGGCTTGGAGTTGCAACCCTCGCGGCTGTGGGTGCTGCGCCGGTCGATCTTCGTGTTGGGAACCGCTCAGGTCGCGGCGACTGCGATCGGCGTCGGCCTCGCCGCCTATTTTCTTTTCGACCAAACCTGGCAAGCGGCGCTGGTCATAGGCTTCGCCTTGTCGATGTCCTCTACGGCGCTGGCGCTGCAGCTGCTTGCCGAGCGCGGACAGCTCAATTCGCAGTTTGGGCGCTCCGCATTCAGCATCCTGCTGTTTCAAGACGTTTCGGTGATGCCCGCGCTGGCGCTGCTGCCGCTGCTCGGGGCCTCGGAAGTGTCCGCTGCGCCGGGCGGCTGGCTGGTGATCAAGCTCATTGCCGTTCTCGGCGCGGTCATCATCGGCGGCCGCTATGTGCTGCGTCCCATGCTGCGCATCATCGCGGCATCCGGGGTCGCCGAGGCCTTCACCGCGGCGGGTCTCTTGATCGTATTGGGGACGGCGCTGCTCGTGAGCCAAGTCGGTCTATCGCTGTCGCTGGGGTCATTCCTCGCCGGCGTGCTGTTGGCTGACAGCGAATTCCGCCACGAGCTGGAGGCCGACATTGAACCGTTCAAGGGCCTGCTCTTGGGGCTGTTTTTCATCAGCGTCGGCATGTCAGCCAATCTCGGCCTCGTTCGAGAAAAACCTTTTCTTATCATAGGCTTAACGGTTGGCCTGGTGGTATTCAAAGTCCTCGTGCTGTGGGCAATTGGCCGCATTTCCGGGCTCTCGGAGAATGCCAGCCGCGGTTTGGCCATCAGCTTGCCCTCCGGCGGAGAATTCGCCTTCGTCTTATTTGGCGTCGCCGCCGGCTTACGAATCATCGACCCGCAGGTTGCCGACCTGCTGGTGCTGGTGGTGACCGCCTCGATGATCTTGAGTCCCGTGCTGCTCGCTCTTTATGACGTGACATTCAAGGAAAACGAATCCGACGGCCGGCCGTTCGATACGCCGGTCAATCTTTATCCCAAAGTCATCATCGCCGGCTTCGGACGCTTCGGTCAAATCGTCGGCCGCATCCTGGCCGCGAAACAGATTGCCTTCACGGCGCTCGAAGCCAGTCAAACGCAGGTCGACTTCTTGCGCCGCTTCGGCAATCAGGTTTTCTACGGAGACGCCTCGCGGCTGGAACTGCTGCGTGCGGCGCATGCCGAGAATGCGCAAGTATTCGTACTCGCCATCGACGATGTCGAGGCGTCGGTAAAGACAGCGCAATTGATCCGCCAGTATTTTCCGCATTTGAAGATCTATGCGCGCGCGCGCAATCGCCAGCACGCATTTCGGCTGATGGATCTCGACGTACGCTACATCATTCGCGAGACCCTGGTGTCGAGCCTGGAAATGTCGGTGCA
>DATNKC010000225.1:0-3383 GCA_035603615.1 Steroidobacteraceae bacterium
TGCCGCGAGACGCGTAGGGTTCGTGAATCCATGATTCACGTAAACCAGGACATTAAAAATGCATATCGTCGACAACACAGTGATCCGGGAAATCGGCCAGACGGATCGCTATGGGAACCAAGTCCAGACAGCGCCCCCGCCACCGAACACTGTGCAAGCCCCTGAGATCGGTGCAAACGGTGCCTTCAGTGCACTGCTGCTGCTTGCCGGGATTCTGGCAGTGATGCTCGGCCGCCGGCCGCGAGGCCCAGCGTGGTTCAAGTCACCGAGGAATGCGTGACCCAGACAGCCGAGCAAATCGAAACTCGACGGCCGGAGACAAGTTCCCTGCCCCCGATCGGCCCGCGCCGGCTGATCGCACGCATCGCTCTGGGCTTGGTCTTGTTCGCGGTCCTGGCGATAGCGGCCGTCATGCTTGCGCCTGCCAGCTTTTGGCATTGGCTGATCGTGCATGAAGTTTCGCGCTCCACCGGCCGCGCCGCGAGCGCCGGCGACGTGAGGGTTCACCTGTTCAGCCTCAATCCAGAGCTGAGCGTCGAAGATCTTACCATCGCCAATCCTGCGTGGGCAGCTGCCCACGACATGCTGAAGCTGAAGAGGTTCGACGCGACGTTGAGCCTCAGCTCCTTGCTGCGGTTTCATCTTATTTTTCCGCAGGTCACGCTTGATACACCCGCAATCGACGTGGAACGGGACTCCTCCGGCCGCGCAAATTGGGACTTTTCCGGCGCGGGAAAACGCCAGGGGAATAATTCGGCGTCGCCGCCGCTGCACATACCCGTCATCAAGCAGTTGAACCTCAGCAACGGCACACTCAGCGCAGTCGATCGGATCCGCAAATTGACTTTCAACGGGCACGTTTCGGTGGCTGAAGCAGCGAACACGGCCGACAGTCACGCCTTGAAGGTGCGCGGCTCGGGTACGCTCAACGGCAAACCATTTCAGCTGATTCTCGATGGCGAGCCTCTCATCGGCGTGCAACCGTCCAGGCCATATGGTTTTGAAACGAGCGTGACGGCTGCGGATATCAAGCTGAGCGCTCATACGACCATCCCGCGTCCCTTCGATTTGGCCGCGCTGCAGGCGAGCTTTCACGTGTCGGGAAGCGATCTGGCCGATGTGTACTATTTGACCGGATTGGCTTTGCCCAATACCCCTCCCTACGATGTTTCCGGCACGTTGGTACGCGACAACCTGCGTTTCAAGGTGGACGACTTTCACGGCAAGCTCGGCAGCAGCGATGTATCGGGGAACCTGTCCATCGATACCGGCCGCGAGCGGCCGAAACTCACGGCGACCTTGGTCTCGAAACAACTGAACCTCGCCGATCTGGCCGCGCCGCTGGGAACAGAGGCCTCACCTGCGCGAAAATCGAACACGCTTGCGACAGCGACATCGGTTGCTGCGCCTGCTCCGGCACTGCTCTTGCCCGATGCGGACCTGCAAGTGCAACGCGTGCGCGGCATGGATGCCGATGTGCATTTCGACGCGGCGTCGGTGACCACCGCGAAAATGCCCATGAATAAAGTGCGCTTCCACCTAACCCTTGACAACGGCAAGATCGCACTCGATCCACTCGCATTTGCCCTGCCGCAAGGCGAGTTCTCGGGCACCGTGACGATCGATGCGCAAGGCTCGACGCCGCAAACCAGCATCGATATGAAACTTAGCAATGTGGACCTGGGCCAGTTCAAGCCAAAATCCGGCAAGGAAGCGCCACTCGAGGGGCAGCTGCTGGGACGCATTAAAATGCATGGATCGGGAACCTCTGTTCACAAGACGGCGGCGGATGCGGACGGCGATATCACCTTGGTCATCCCCAAAGGCGAGATGCGGGAAGCCTTCGCCGAATTGACAGGCATCGATGTCTCGCGCGGACTTGGCCTCATCCTGACAAAAGATGAGCGAAATACCGACGTGCGCTGCGGCGTCGCGAGCTTCAAAGCAAACGATGGCGATTTAAAGGCCACCGCGTTCTTGATCGACACCACGAATATGCTCGTGACGGGTCAAGGTCAAATCGATCTTAAGAATGAGACGCTCGATTTGTCGCTGCGGGGCCAGCCAAAGAAGGTGCGCATTCTGCGACTGCGTACCCCCATCTTGGTACGCGGCACCCTATTGCAACCGAAAATCGGCGTGCAACCCGGGAAGTTGGCGGCGCAGACGGGCGGCGCCGTGGCCTTGGGCGTCCTGCTGACCCCGGTTGCCGCCCTGCTCGCCTTCGTTGACGGCGGCCTGGCCAAAGACGCGAATTGCGCGGCACTGATCGGGCAGGCAGAACAAACTAAAAACCTTCCCAAGGAGTGATTCATGGCCCAGCGATCCCTCTGGCGCGGCGCAATTTCATTTGGCTTGATCTATGTGCCGATCGAAATGTATTCGGCATCCAAGGAGCACGCGCTGAATTTACATTTCCTGGACAGCCGCGATTTTGCGCCGGTGGGGTATGAACGCATCAACAAAACCACGGGCAAGAGCGTCGATTGGCAGCACATCGTCAAGGGGTACGAATTCGAAAAGGGACAATACGTGGCGCTATCCGAAGCAGACTTCAAGCACGCAAACGTCAAGGCGTCGGAAACAATCGATATTTCAAGCTTTACCGAGGCCGCCGACATATCACCGGTCTACTACCAGACTCCGTACTACTTGCAGCCCAGCAAAGGCGGCGAGAAGGTCTATGCTTTGCTCGCCGAAGCACTGCAGTCGAGCCGCAAAGTGGCGGTCGCCACCTTTGTCATGCGCGGCCGCCAACACCTGTGCGTCATTGCGCCGACGGCCGGCTCTTTGATGCTCATAACCCTGCGATTCGCGGATGAAATTCTGCCGGCCGTCAAACCAGCTGCGGGCGTGAAATCGGTCAAGCCGAGGGGTGCGGAAATCGTCATGGCGCGGAAGCTCGTCGAGGAAATGAGCGCCAAATGGAATCCGCAGGCGTTTCATGATACGTATCGCGAAGACCTGATGCGGCGAATACGCGAGAAAATCAAAAAGAATGAGATTCATGCGCTCGGCGCCGAGCCCAAGAAAGCGCCGCGCCACAAGGCCGAAGTGATCGATCTGATGGATGCCCTGAAGAACAGCCTCAAACTGAAGGCCAAACACGGCCTAAGCGCCGCACCGAAATCTGCGCGGGAGCGCAAACGCGCTTAAGCGCATCTCGGTCAATTTGGCAATCTGTCGCCTTACGCTGTCCGGCATACGCCTACGTATGGACGCGCCTGAGGCTGCTGTGATGCGATTTGACATCTCGTTCTAATGAGGCGATTTAGCTCTAACGGAGGCTTCGCCATGGGATTCGACCTTGACCGATCAGAAGCGGGTGAACCAGAGCCAACACCGGCGGATAATTCGGTTTTTAGCCAGGCGCTGTCGCGAAA
>DATNKC010000226.1:0-8634 GCA_035603615.1 Steroidobacteraceae bacterium
TGAACCCAACACGCGTCGGACTGCTGGCGATCTTGCGGGGCATGGGCGCAAATATCGAGATTTTAAATCCACGCGAGAGCGGTGCTGAGCCGGTCGCGGATCTGCGTATCTTTACCTCGCCGCTGCACGGTATCCGTGTGCCCGAGGATCTTGTATCCCTGGCCATCGACGAGCTGCCCGTGCTGTTCATCGCCGCGGCGTGTGCGCAAGGAGAAACCTGGGTCACCGGCGCGGAAGAATTGCGCGTCAAGGAGAGCGATCGGATCGCCGCCATGAGTGCCGGCTTGACGGCGCTCGGCGTGGCGCATACAGCGTTGCCCGACGGCATGCGGATCAAGGGTCGTGAGCAGGGCAGCGCCTTTACGAGCGGCGAAATCGATAGCTTTGGAGATCACCGCATCGCAATGTCATTTGCCATTGCGAGCCTGCGCGCCGCCGGCGCCATTGAGATCCGCGACGTGGCCAACGTCGCCACCTCCTTTCCCGGTTTCGTGCCGCTGGCGCAATCGGTCGGGCTGGCTATCAGCGAGAGCCGTCTCTAAAGATTTGCCATGAAAGATGTTCCAGTCATCACCATCGACGGCCCCTCCGGCTCCGGCAAGGGGACCATCAGCCGAGCGGTCGCCAAACGCTTAGGGTGGGCGCTCCTGGACAGCGGGGCTCTGTATCGGTTGGTAGCCCTTGCAGCGCGGCGAGCCTCTGTCAGTTTGGAGGACGCCGAGCGCTTAGGCAGCTTGGCCGAAGGATTTAACATACGGTTCGGCTCCAACGAGTCAGGCGAGGAAGTGGTCTGGCTGGACGAGGAGGACGTGACCCGGGCGATTCGGACCGAAGGGGCGGGAAATGATGCCTCCAAGGTCGCCGCGTTGACCCCTGTGCGGGCGGCGCTCCTGGAGCGCCAAAGGCGCTTCGCCGTTCCCCCGGGTTTGGTGGCCGACGGGCGCGATATGGGCACCGTGGTCTTCCCCCTGGCCAAGGTGAAGATTTTTCTCACCGCCAGCCCGGCCGAGAGGGCCTTAAGACGCTATAAGCAGTTGAAAGAAAAGGGGGTTACTGCTAACCTTGCGGCCCTTTCGCTGGAGATAGCGGAGCGTGATGAGCGCGATTCTACGCGCTCCGCTTCGCCTCTTGTGGCAAGCGCCGACGCCACCATGTTGGATACAACGGGTATGTCCGTCGATGACGTGGTTGAGCGCGTGTTAAGGATCGCTCGTGCTTTGATTTAGGTCGCGGCTTTCAAGGATCGATCGCCGTTTTTAGTGGCAACCCTCGGACACCTAGGATTGTGGCCAAGGATTCAGTAAGAGAGAACATGACAGAAAGTTTTGCGGAACTGTTTGAACAAAGCATAGCGAGCCAGCGCATTCGCCCTGGCACCATCCTCAATGGATTGATCGTCGAAGTTGGCCAGGACTACGTGATCGTCAATGTCGGATTGAAATCCGAAGCGGTCATTCCCTCCGATCAGTTCAAGAATGAAAAAGGTGAAATCGAGGTCGCCGTCGGCGAGACCGTCGAAGTCGCCTTGGACAGCGTCGAGGACGGTTCCGGTGAGACGCGCCTTTCACGAGAAAAGGCCAAGCGTGCGCGCACCTGGACCCGGCTGGAGACGGCATTCGAGAAGCAAGAGGTCGTCATCGGCATCATAACGGGCCGAGTCAAAGGCGGTTTCACGGTCGAGATCGACAATGTGCGGGCGTTCCTGCCCGGTTCGTTGGTCGATGTACGTCCGGTCCGCGATCCCTCGTATTTAGAAAACAAGCCGCTCGAATTCAAAGTCATCAAGCTCGATCAGAAGCGCAACAACGTGGTGGTATCCCGCCGTGCGGTCGTCGAGCAAGAATACAGTGCGGAACGCTCCGCGCTGCTGGATAACCTGGTGGAGGGTGCGGCAGTCAAGGGCGTGGTCAAGAATCTCACCGATTATGGCGCGTTCGTCGATTTGGGCGGCATCGATGGCTTGCTGCATATCACCGACATGGCCTGGAAGCGCGTGAAGCATCCGTCCGAAGTGGTCAAAGTCGGCGAAGAAATCGATGTGCGCATCCTGAAGTTCGACCGTGAACGGCAGCGTGTGTCCTTGGGGTTGAAGCAACTCGGCGCCGATCCCTGGCAGAACATCGCCCGGCGTTATCCGGCCAATACGCGCCTCTTCGGCAAGGTCACGAATATCGCCGACTACGGCTGCTTCGTGGAAATCGAAGAAGGCGTCGAAGGCTTGGTGCACGTCTCTGAAATGGATTGGACCAACAAGAACGTCAATCCCGCCAAGGTCGTGCATGTGGGTCAAGAAGTTGAAGTCATGGTGCTCGACATCGACGAGGAGCGTCGACGCATCAGCTTGGGCGTCAAGCAATGCAAGGCCAATCCCTGGAAGGAATTCGCGGATAACTACAACCGCGGCGACAAGGTCAGCGGTCAGATCAAATCGATCACCGACTTCGGCATCTTCATCGGGTTGGCCGGCGGCATCGACGGCTTGGTGCACCTGTCGGATATATCCTGGGACTTGCCGGGCGAAGAAGCCGTGCGCAGCTATCAAAAAGCGCAGCAGGTCGATGCCATGGTGCTGTCGATCGATCCTGAGCGCGAGCGCATCAGCTTGGGGATCAAACAGCTCGCCAAAGATCCTTTCTCGGCCTACATCGCTGAACATCCGAAGAACAGCGTCGTCAAAGGCGTCGTGCGCGAAGTCGATGCAAAGGGCGCGATCATCGATCTTGGCAACGGAGTTGATGGTCAGTTGCGTGCTTCGGATATTTCACGCGATCGCGTGGAGGACGCCCGCTTGGTGCTGAAAGTGGGCGACGAAGTCGAAGCCAGGTTTACCGGCGTGGATCGCAAGGGCCGCAGCATTTCGCTGTCGATCAAGGCGAAGGATATCCACGAAGAGCAGGAGGCCATGCAGAATTATCGGACCGATTCGCCGACCGGAACGAGCCTGGGAGATCTACTAAAAGAGCAAATCTCCGGCCAGGATTGACAGGACCACAGGCCGGCTGCTGTGAAATCGCAGCAGCCGGCCTTCCTTAAGTATGTCTGATGCCCACGGATCGATAATGACGAAATCGGAACTCATTGAGATCATATCGGCGAAGCAAAAGCATTTGCCGGCGAAGGATGTCGAGCTGGCGGTTAAGCAGCTTCTGGAAATCATGAGCGACGCCTTGGCGACGGGCGAGCGCATCGAGATACGCGGTTTCGGAAGCTTCTCGCTGCATTTCCGCCCGCCACGCCAAGGACGCAATCCGAAGACCGGCGAAGCCGTTGCGCTTGCCGGCAAACATGTGCCGCATTTTAAGCCAGGCAAAGACCTGCGCGAACGCGTCAACGACGGTGCGGATCAACCGATCCGCGACTAATCCTTTAGCGGCCGCGGGCACGTGCTCGATTTACCGCTGCTGAGTTGGGGGTTCGTGCTGGCGGCGCTGGTGATCGGAATTCTTGCCGGTCACTTCGGCTGGGGCAAACGCTGGCCGGCAAGCTTGAGCAAGCTGCACCCGGATTACCTGACCGGCCTTGACTATTTGGTGACCGAGCAGCCCGATCGGGCGCTCGACATGTTCCTAAAACTGATGGATGCCAACGCCGAGACCATTGAGACGCATTTTGCGTTGGGCTCGCTGTATCGCCGGCGCGGCGAAGTCGAGCGTGCAATCCGCATTCACCAGAATCTATTGGCGCGCAAGGAATTGGCCTCGGAACATCGCGAACAAGCGTTATTGGCGCTGGCGCAGGATTATTTGCGCGCCGGAGTTCTCGATCGCGCCGAGGGGTTGTTTCAGCAGGTCAGCGAAGTGCCGCGGCTGCGCGCGAGCGCACTGGATGCATTGCGCGGCGTCTACGAGCGCCAACATGATTGGCAACAGGCGCTCGGCACGTATCGGCAATTGGCGCGGATAAAAGCCGCACCGGCACGCACGGTAGCCGCACACTATCTGTGCGAGCTCGCAAGCGTCTCCATCGAGCGAGGCGATTTTGAAACTGCGCGTCATTGGCTGCGCGATGCGCAGTCGGAGTCAGCGCCTTTCCCTCGCGCCGCGCTATTGAGCGCGCAAATTGCCGAGCAGGAGCAGCACCCCGATCTTGCGGTGCAACTCATCAGGCAGGCGCTCGCCGATTCGCCCACCTTGCTGCAGGAAGAACTGCCGCACTTGCTTAGGCTCGTGGGGCCCGCCGAGCGGGACGCAATACTCGCTGAGCTGGTGGCGCAGACCGAACTACGCGACTTTGACGAACTGAAGCGCTTGGTGTTTGCGGCGATCGCGGCCGACTTGGGCGCCGCCGCACCGCTTCGCAGCTCCATCGAGAAAGTCTTCTCGCAGGATCCCACGCTGCAGGCGGTGTGGCAGGAAGGTCCGACGCAATCGGCGCGCATCGCCGGAGAAATTGGTGCGCTGCTGGCACAGGCGGAAAAGTATCGCTGCAATGAATGCGGCTTTTCGGGGCGAAATTTTTATTGGCACTGTCCCGCGTGCCATTCGTGGGACAGCTTTGAGGCGTACGCAATCGTCAAGCTGCGCTAGCCCGCAGTCATGCGCATGCACGGCTACCACGTCCGTGTGAGAAATGTCCGACGGCGCGCTCACGGGAAATCCGTTATGCTTTCTCCATGTCACAATCCGTAAAAGCTGCCGTATTTCCCGTCGCCGGACGCGGCACAAGATTTCTACCCGTCACCAAGGCGAGTCCCAAGGAAATGCTGCCTATCGTGGACAAGCCGCTCATTCAATATGCGGTCGATGAAGCGCTGTCCGCGGGTGCCGACACGCTGATATTCATTACCGGCAGTTCGAAGCGCGCGATTGAGGATCATTTCGATTCGAATCCGGAACTCGAAGCGGTATTGCAGGCGCAGGGCAAACAGGATTTGCTGGATACGCTGCGCGGAATTTTGCCCAGCTGGGCTTCTTGCGTATATATCCGTCAGCCGGCCCCCTTGGGTCTTGGGCACGCGGTGCTGTGCGCGCGCCCTGTCGTCGGCAATGCGCCGTTCATGGTGCATCTCGCGGACGACCTGATCGATGCCAATACTCCCTGCCTCAAGCAAATGGCCGAGGTGTTCGAAAAATATCAGGGCAGTGTGCTTGGCGTGCAGAATGTCCCCAAGCAGGACACGGACAAATATGGAATCGTGACCCTGGAAAAGTCGATTGCCCCACGCGTGGGCAAGATGTCGCACATCGTCGAGAAGCCGAAACCGGACAAAGCTCCTTCAACCTTGGCGGTGGTCGGCCGATACTTGCTCACGGGCGCGATCTTCGAGGATCTCGCGAAAATCGGCAAAGGCGCCGGCGGCGAGATCCAACTCACCGACGGCATCGCGCGTCTCATGCAGCGCGAACCCATTTATTCCTTCGAATTCGAGGGCAAGCGCTACGATTGCGGCAGCAAACTCGGCTACTTGCAGGCGACCGTGGAGTACGGTCTCAAGCATCCGAGCTTGGGCGCCGAGTTCGCCGAATATCTGCGCGGCATGGTTCCTAAGCTGTCCTAGGCGCTTCGGCACTGTGAGCTTGATCGGGGCCTGGATGGCCTACTGGAATGGGAAGCGTCGAGGCACGGAAGAACGCAGTGCCTCGACGCTTCCCATTCCAGTAGGCCTTTGAAGACCCGACCGTCAAACTCACGGTGCTCTCGCGGACGAGTTTCGAATGCTGCCGTGGCTCGGGTGACCTTGCGCAGTCGTAGGCCCTAAAGACAAGCGTCGCCGAATACTCACCGGGAGTCCTCCGGCGTTGTGATATAGACCGGCCAATCTCGTCAGGGAGGGTGAGCAGACTCAAGGCCCTGAGTTTCTTTTGGGCCTTGAGTCTGTTTCCCCTCCCTGACGAGTGCTCGGCTGGTCTAAATCACAGCGCCGAGCTAGCGAAATCGACCACGCTGCGGTTGGCCGAAGCTTCTCGTTCCGCCACCACCCGAACCCGAACCTGTGCCTGTGCCTGTGTTCGACCGCGCGCCTGAAGCCTGCGGGCGGCGCGAATCGCGGCGCTCAGAATTTCCGTCGCGACGCCCGCCACCGTGGTGGGCTTGACCACCATGTCGATGTTGCGCGTGTTGCGGACGGCCTTCGCGCGTTGGCGGAGGCGAGGCGGATTCGACAATCTTGAATGCGGGAGTCGGCAGCGTCGGAATGCTGCGGCGTAGAACCCGCTCGATGTCGCGCAGCAATCCGGACTCGTCGGAGGAAACCAGCGAAATCGCTTCCCCCGCGGCGCCTGCGCGCCCGGTGCGGCCGATGCGATGCACGTAGTCTTCGGGCACATTTGGCAATTCGTAGTTGACCACTTGCGGCAGTTCCTTGATGTCGAGACCGCGCGCCGCAACTTCCGTGGCGACCAAGCAGGTGACTTGACCGCGCTTGAACATGTCGAGCGCTTTTACACGCGCGGCCTGGCTCTTGTTGCCATGGATCGCGGCGGCCTGGATGCCGGCGCCCTCCAACTGTTGGGCGAGACGATTGGCGCCATGCTTGGTGCGCGTGAAGATCAAAACTTGGCGCCACTGACCTTCCTGGATGAGATGCACCAGCAGATGGCGTTTCTGTTCCTTCTGCACGCGATACGCGCGCTGTTCGACGAGTTCGATCGGAGCATTGCGCGCCGCGACTTGCACCGACAGCGGGTTGTGCAGCAGCCGTTCGGCCAAGCCGCGGATATCGTCCGAATAAGTCGCGGAGAACAACAGATTCTGGCGCTTTTGCGGCAGTAATTTGATGATGCGGCGAATGTCATGGATGAAACCCATGTCGAGCATCCGGTCGGCCTCATCCAGAACCAGGACCTGAACTTTGGAGAGATCCAGCGCGCGTTGCTGGGCTAGATCGAGCAACCGGCCGGGAGTCGCGACCAAGATATCGCAACCGCTGCGCAAGGCGCTGATCTGCGGATTGATGCTGACGCCGCCGAACACCTGGTAGGTGCGCAGCGGCATATGTTTGCCGTAGTCGCGCGCGCTTTGCGCAACCTGCGCGGCGAGTTCGCGCGTCGGAGTGAGTACCAGCGCGCGCGGCGCGCGGCTGGCGGCGTTGGCCGTATCAGCAGCGAGACGCTGCAAAATGGGCAGCACAAAGCCGGCCGTTTTGCCGGTGCCCGTTTGCGCACCCGCGAGCACATCGCGGCCCGCGAGTACCGCAGGGATCGCTTGAATTTGAATGGGAGAGGGCGTGTCGTAGCCTTTATCGGCGACAGCACGCAGCAATTCGGGCAATAGCCCGAGATCTGAAAATGACATTATTAAACCTTATGAAAATAGACTCGCACGACGGGCGATTAAGCGTCCGCAGCGGTCAGCAGCGAGGAGGGTGAAAAAACGAAGTGCGTCGAAGACGGACCGCGAGCTGAAGGCGGCACTGACCGAGCACCAGCCCTATAAAGCTGCCAGCAGTATACACGCGTCCGCCCTGCGCGTCGAATACGCTGCCGGCGGGCCGGCAGCGCGCCGTGCCCGAGGCGCCCCCAGGGGTCCACAGGGCTTTAACCCGTGGTCACAATGCTCTGAACCTTGGGCGCCAGCCAGTTGGCGAGAAATTGCGCACCCGCGCCGGTTGGGTGTCCCGCCAGGACGATGCTCTTTAGATTCGAATTGGTTCCGGCTTGAGGATCGGCCACCGTACCCAGCCCGTTGATGATCTTAGGTTGGCCAACGCCGGCAGCGTAAGTGTCTACGAAGGGCACTTTGCCATTGATCATCGGCAGAAGCGCCGCTCCTGCGGCGATGGCGGCATTGCGCGAGACATCGGTGGGCCCAATCAAGTTTGAACTTGCGTTGCAATCACCCAGGACGCCGACAAATATCGTGCTGGCGGTGGGAAAGCGGGCGACAATCTGCTGCGCGACGTAAGTCGCGGCCGTTTGCACTTGGGCGTCGGTATACGACGTGTCGTTGCCGGAGCCTGACACCAGCAGGAAAAACGGCAACGCCTTGCCGGTCGAGTCAGTCGGCACGTTTTCGGCCACGTCTCCTAAGTATGTGCCCAGAATGCTGATGCTCCCGCCGGTCAGCTGGCTGCTATCCACACTGAGGGTCGCGCCCGTCACTCCATGACCGACGAAGATAAAGGGTGTCGAGATATCGCCGCGTGCCACGACAAATGTGCCGGCGGCAGATGTAACATTGCTCAGCGCATCCAGCGCGGTTTGTATAACAGCTTGAGACGCGTTGGCGGGAATCGGCGCAGTCGTACTGGTGACGCCGTTTAAAAGAATGCTGATCGTAAAAGTGCCGCCGGTGGCCGTGAGCAGCACGCGCCAGGCCTCAGCGGGCGGCGCAATCCGATCTTGAAAATTCAAGCGCCCCGCAACGGTGCCGATGAAACCGGTCCCTCCGTCACCGAGATTGATCGTCTGCCAGCTGAGTGCCGCGGCGAAAATGTCGATCAGATTCGGAACGTTATTCGGGGCGGCATCGCCCTCCCAAAAGCTATCGCCGATCGCCATGAACGGCGTCGTTGCCAGAAGCGGCGCGGCCGCAATGGGTCCATCCGCGCTGACGCCGGCAAAAATGCCTTGCTCGATCGTGATCTTGCGTTGACCGGAAACATTCCAGCGCAAATGCAGATACTTGACATCGCCAGTCTGGGCATCGAGAACAAAGGGTTGCGTGCCTTCTTGAATGACGTATTGCGTCGTGCTG
>DATNKC010000227.1:0-3310 GCA_035603615.1 Steroidobacteraceae bacterium
CGCCGACCCGAAGGATCGGGAGACCACGCTGCTCATCCATCCATGGGTGCTCGCGGATTTCATCGAGTACAACGATTTCCTCGAAGTTTGTGAAGCCACCGTCGCGCAGCTCAATCTGGAGGGAGAGTTGCAGGTGGCGAGCTTCCATCCCCAGTATCAGTTCGCGGAATCGCAGCCCGATGACATCGAGAACTACACCAATCGGTCTCCGTATCCTATGTTGCATTTGCTGCGCGAGGCCAGCGTGGAGCGCGCCGTCGAGGCGGTCGGCGACAGCGAAGAGATTTACCGCCGCAATATCCGCACCTTGCGTGCCCTGGGGCACGCCGGTTGGCAGCGCTTATGGCGCGACTAGCGTCGTTGGTACGATCGGCGCCTAGGGTGCGATTAGCAATTTGCGCATGGGGATGAATTCGACACGCTCTCCCGAACCGACATCGAAATGCACCCGGAGCCCGGCGGCATAACCGCGAGCCGCGTACAGCTTTGCCCCGGGCAGCGTCGCCATGAGTTCAACTTCCCGGTATCCGTAGGCACGCGCCTGGCCTTCGCAGTGATCGAGCAGCAGCGAGCCAAGACCGCGGCGGGCGTGGCCGGGGTCGACAAAGAAGGCTCTGATTTTCGCGGCTTGGGTTTTTGGGTCAAGGATGGACGAATCGCGGCCGACCCGGGCGTCGCCGCCGAACAGCGTCGAGCGGAAGCTCCATCCGCCGCATCCCACGATCTGTCCAGCATCCTCGACCACGAAATAAGTCTCATCCGCCAACAATTGGCTGTCGACGCCGAAGGCGCCGCGCAAAGCGCCTTCGATTTGCGGCGGACTGTAGTCCCCGGTACTCAAGCCGCGTGCCGATCGGGCGATCAGCGCCTCGAGCGCGGGTATATCGGCAAGCGTGGCTTTGCGTAGGGTGGGCATTTACTGCGCACTGTAATTCGACCGTCGGTCATGGCAAGTGAGATGCCTATGCGCAGCTATTCGCGGGTGCCTTGCGGCGCCGGATTGCGGGAGTCGCGGCCATAGTAGTCAGGATAGTCGCTGCTCAAGCCCTTGAAGCGCCGATGGACCCATAGGTACTGATCGGGCACCAAGCGAACCTGTGCCTCGAGCAGACGATTGTAACGTTCGACGTCCTCGACCGGATCGGGGCCGGGGAAATTCTCGAAAGCAGGTCCAATGACCACCCGGTATCCGGCGTTGCCGGGCAGCCGCTCGCCAAAATAGGTCATGACGGGGGCACCGGTAATGCGCGCCAAGCGCGAGGTAGCCGGATTGCTGGCCGCCGGGATGCCGAAGAAGTTGACCATCGCCGCTCCCTTGTTGCGGTAACTTTGGTCCGGGGCGAACCACACGGCTTCATTTCTTTTCAGGGCCCGCACCATGCTCCTGATGTCGTCTTTAGGGATCGGGTTTCCGTGGCGGCAAAAGCTCTCGAACATAATGTGCGACAACAGGGCGTTTTTCATGGGACGGTAGACGACATTGAGCGGCACCACGGTTCCCAATATGCGCGTAGAGATTTCGATGGTCGTGAAATGGCCTCCGACCAAAATGGCGCCACGGCCCTTGGCAAGCGCGGCCTCGAGGTGCTGCAGGCCTTGAATCTCGGCCAGTCGATTGAGGCGCTGGTCGCTGCTCCACCAGGTATCGGCGGTCTCGCACAAAGCCATGCCTAAGCTCCGGCAATGCCGGTCCAGCAGCTTTTCTCGATCGGCCGCCGATAGTTCGGGTAGGCAAAGGGCAATATTACGGCGCGCGATACGCAGATAGCTCAAGGGCAGCTGCTTGAGCAGTACGCCGATCGCGTTGCCCACCCGGGTTTGCGCGCCGTAGGGTAGGAGCTCGACCGCGCGCATCACCCCCAAACCCACCCAGGTGATCCAATACCGGGGTAGGAGATACGCTAGCGCCATCCGAATGCGGTCATGGGAATAATACTTGCGGCTGTTGAGACAGCCGGTGAGGATAACTGCCTTAAAGAGCGGTTACCAGGATTGATGCGGCGCAGCATCACGCCCCGCCCGCTGGAGTCTTTCGAGCGCCCCCGGCCGGAATATTCGGGCTCCCCTTAGTAGAATATTCGTACTTATCAGCAAATTGCTGTAGTATTCGGGCCGGTTCGTGATTTCTACTTGGTCCGTTTTTGGTCACCGCGCCGCTCCGGCGTCACCTTGGCCACAACCCACAAAGCAGGTTTCTTCGATCCAGGTGGCTGGCATTCCGCTATAAGGTTCAGTACTCGAGGCACGCGTGACCGGCCGATAGTTTCTTTTGTAGTAGGTATTCTTCACATGACGAAAATGTATGTTGGCAATCTCCCGTTCTCAATGGACGAGTCCGCGGTGCGCGCGCTGTTCGAAAAGCATGGCGCGGTACAGTCCGTGGCGCTGATCAACGATCGCGACACCGGTCGGCCCCGCGGCTTCGGCTTCGTTGAAATGGCGAGCGCAGATGCTGCGCGCGCTATGCAGGCCTTGAATGGCCACGATGTCGACGGGCGAGCGCTGAAGGTGAATGAGGCGCAGGAGCGCACCGGCGGCGGCGGCGGTGGCGGCGGTGGTGGTGGTGGCGGATCTCGCGGTCCGAAGCGCTGGTAACAGTGGCTTGAGATTTAAGCGATAACGAGGGCCGCAGCGATGCGGCCCTTGTCGTTTTAACTTGTGGGCAATTGCGTAAACAGGGTTTACGCACGAAGAGGCTTTGCCTATAATCGCGGCCCTCGGCGGGGCTTGAACTGGCGCTTTGGCTTAAGTGTAAATCTTAGGCCTGTCGGCACGGCTCGCGAATCTTTTTAGGTTTGGCCCCTTCTTGGGGCTTTTTATTAAGGGGGCCGATGGTCCCCTTTTTGTTTTTGAACGTCGGGTCTTATACGAATGCGTGACGCCTTGATCCGCTTGCTAGAGCCGCCGATCGAGGCGCTGGGATTTGAGTTGGTCGACATTGAGATTGCGCGAGAAGGGCGCGGCGGAGTGCTGCGGATATTCATCGATCGGCGTGCCGCGGACTCCGCGGCCAGTGTCACGGTGGACGACTGTGCTTCCGTAAGTCATGCCGTGAGCGAGGTGCTCGAGATCCATGATCCGATCAAGGGGCATTACACGCTGGAGGTCTCCTCGCCGGGCTTTGATCGGATCTTGCGCACGCGCGCGCATTTTGAACGATTCGTCGGCGAGAGGATTTTTGCCGAGCTGAAGCTGCCGATCGAAGGGCGGCGGCGGTTTATAGGGCTATTGAAGTCTGTGTCAAGCGACACGATTGTAGTGGAAGTCGACGGCAAGGCCTGCGCGCTGCCGCTCGATCGAATTCAGAAGG
>DATNKC010000228.1:0-2190 GCA_035603615.1 Steroidobacteraceae bacterium
TCATATAGCCGAGCATCAGCACGGCGCCGGTACTGGCGTCTTGAATGATGGCTGGAACCAGGCCGTTCATTTTTTCCCATTCGAGCGTTGGCAGTTTCAAGGGCGCACCTCGATGCCTTGGGCGCGCAACTCGCGCCGTAGGGTTGGAATTACAATCTCGCCGGAGTGAAATACGCTCGCTGCCAGCGCCGCGTCGACGCGCGCAGCTCGGAACACCTCGACAAAGTGTTCCACCGCGCCGGCGCCGCCGGAGGCCACCAAGGGCACTTGACAGCATTCGCGCACCGCACTCAATTGCGCAATATCATACCCGCGGCGCACACCGTCGCTCGCCATGCAATTGAGCACGATCTCTCCGGCGCCGCGCTTCTGCACTTCGATCGCCCAATCGAGGGTACTTCGCGCAGCATCGCGAGTTCTTGCTGCATCGCCGGTGAATTGCTGCACGCGGTATTCGCCATTGATGGTTTGGCTGTCGATGCCCACAACCACGCATTGTGCGCCGAATCGCTCGCTCAATGCATTGATGAGCTCGGGATCCTCGAGCGCCGGTGAATTGACGGAGATTTTTTCGGCGCCGGCCGCCAATACTGCTTCGGCATCGGCTACCGAGCGAATTCCGCCCGCAACGCAAAACGGGATATCCAGCGTTCGCGCCACGCGTCCGACCCAGGTGCGATCCACTGTGCGGCCTTCGGGACTGGCGGAGATGTCGTAGAACACCAGTTCGTCGGCGCCATCATCGCGATAACGCGCGGCGAGTTCCAATATGTCGCCGACCACGCGGTGATCGCGAAATTTCACGCCCTTGACCACCTGGCCGTTGCGCACGTCAAGACAAGGAATCAGGCGTTTGGCAAGAATGGCTGCAATTCCTCGATGGGAATCAAGTTTTCAAGCAGCGCCTTGCCGCTGATGGCCGCCGCGGCGCCCGCCTCGGACAAGGCATGTAAATCGTGCGCATTGCGGATGCCGCCGGAAGCCTGCCATTCGATCTGCGGGTAGCGCAGCACCGCCTCGCGATATAGCTCGACGTTGGGTCCGGTCAAAGCGCCATCGCGGCCCACATCGGTGCACAGCACGTGCTTCAACGATGAGGCGGCGTAGTTGTCCAAGGCATTCCACAGCGAGTGTTCGGACTGCCGTTGCCATCCATGGGTCATCACCCTCGGGACGCCGCCGTCATCGATGGACACATCGAACGCCAGGGTAAGACGCTGCGGACCGAAATGCGCAAGCCATTCTTGTACCTGCTCGACCTGCGCGATCGCCGCACTCCCGACCACCGCGCGGCCGACCCCGGCGTCCAGCATTTGTGCGAGTGCCGCGGTGTTGCGCAAGCCGCCGCCGACTTGCAGATTGAGCGCCCTTCGTGCCGCGAGATCTACGATGATTGCGCGATTGCCGAGCGACCCATCGCGTGCACCATCCAGATCGACGATGTGCAGCCAGTCGGCGCCCGCCTCGCGATACTTGGTTAGCAGCGAATAAGCGTCCGTCGGATAAACTGTCTCCGCTTCAAAGTCGCCATGCAGCAACCGCACGCAGTGACCGGCTCTTAAATCGATGGCGGGAATGAGTCTCATGTCGGGCGGCTAGAGGCTGAGGAAATTCTGCAGCAAGCGGGCGCCGACCTTGGCGGATCGTTCCGGATGGAATTGAACACCGCAGAAATTGCGCCACTGCACGCAGGCACTGAAGGTAAGCCCGTAGTCGCTGCTCGCGATCGTCGCGGGGCTCGGAGGCAGCGCGTAGCTGTGCACGAAATACGCGTAGTCGTCCTGGTGCAGGCCCTCGAGCAGAGGGCCCGGCCGATCTATCTTGAGCGTGTTCCATCCCATATGGGGCACCGGAAGGCCCAAGTCGCCAGGCAGACGGGCCGCACGCCCGGGAATCAAGCCGAGACATTGCGCTTCACCTTCCTCGGATGCCTCGAACAGCAACTGCATTCCGAGGCAAATGCCGAGCACCGGCTGCTGCAGCAAAGGAATCAAAGAGTCCAGGTTTTGTTCCTTAAGCCGGGACATGGCATGCGCCGCGGCCCCCACACCGGGCAAAATGACATGGCTTGCGCTGCGGATCTTGCGCGCATTTGCCGATACCGCGGAAGTCGTGCCGAGCCGCTGCAACGCAAATTGCAGCGAGGCGATATTGGCGCCACCGCCGGCAATGATCACGACATTGCTCGCG
>DATNKC010000229.1:0-2390 GCA_035603615.1 Steroidobacteraceae bacterium
CGCAGCCAAAGCCGATTCACCGACGGGTCGAGCGAGGTGATCCTCATCTGCAGGGCCGCCGCGTCGGCCTTGATTTCAACGCGCAGGAGCTGCGCTGCGTTCAATGACGGCGCGAAGACGATATGCCACGTGCTGCCCTGCAGGGAGGTTACCGCGGACTGCAGCGGGATACGCTTGGTCACGTAATCGCTGATCTTGAAGTGACCCTTGTTCATGCGCACACTGGGTTCGCCGGCGCCTACATAGAAACAAGGTTGATCGCTTCGATGCCGCAACAACAGCGCGTCGCGCGCGAAGAGATCGAAGCCGTCGGCGTGCTGTAAAAGGCGCATGGTCTAGGGAATGATAGCGCGGCGGCTTATTGGGCCGCCGCGCCCGGGCCTAGAAGGACTTGTGAAGATCGATTCCGGCATAGCGGCTCGCGTCTCGCGGCAGCCAACGCATCACGCCGGCAAAGTCGCCGTGCGCCAGATAGGCAGAGTATGACTTGTCGGTGATGTTCTTCACCAAGACGCTGACGCGCCAGCCTGCCTTCTCGTTGGTCAATCCCATGCTCGCGTCCCAAATTCCATAGGCGCCTTGAATCGTGTCCGGGGTCTCCGTCAACTGAAACTGCTCTTTGCTCTGCCAATGATAGTCGCTGTCGAGAACCAGATTGAGCAAACCGGTCATGGGGATGACGTAATTGCCGTCGACGTTGAATTTCCAATCCGGTGCGAACGGTAGCGGCTGACCATTGATGTTGCAGCTCGCCGCCGCCGCCGGCGGACAGTTGAAGTTATCGACGCGCGCCTTGGTGTACGCGCCGGCACCGGTGATCGTGAAGTCATCGATGGGCCGGTAGGCAAAGTCCGCCTCAACGCCGCGCGTTGAGACGCTGCCGGCATTGATCAAGCGCGTCACCAGCGCGCCGTTCAGCACGTCCTGGAAATTTGCCTGATAATTGTCGAAATCCGTCAAAAACGCGGCCAGATTCAGCTGCAGCCGATCGTTCAGCAGGCGCGACTTGAAACCTACCTCGTAGGCGTTCGAGGTCTCGGGCTTCAAGGCGAGCTGCGCGGAGGCGGCCATATTGAAGAACACGTTGTAAGCCGGACCCGTGTAGCCATGCGAGTAGGTGACATAGCCGTGCAAGTCGCGGCTGAAATCGTATTGCAGCCCGACGCGGTCGGCGTAGCCGTTGTCCGAGGTGGAACCCGCGCTGGTGAAGGAGGTGGCGATGGCCGGCACGGCGACCAGCGAGGTCGCAACGCGCTGGAAGTCGTAATCCAGCGAGTCGTGGATGCCGCGCACGCCCAGGATGGCCCGAAACGAATCGGTGAAATTCAAATTGGCTTCGCCGAAGATCGAATAGTTATCGGCGGTCGTGCCGTAGTTCGACACGCCGTTGTTGTTCACGATCGTCGCGGTCACCAGTTGCGAAACGTTCCGTTGGTAGAGTTCCGTATCGACGGCGTGCAGATAATAGACACCCGCCTGATAGTCGATGAAATGGCCCTTGGGGGAGGCGATGCGGGCTTCCTCGGAGATCTGGTAGAACGACAAATAGCCATGATCTTCGACTGCCGGGAATGCCGCCGTACGCTGCGAGATTTGGTCGTAATCCTGATCTTGGTCGTTCTGCCACTTCCGGTAGCCGGTGATCGACGTCAGCGTATAGCCGCCGCCGATATTCCAATCGGCGGTGATGCTCGCGCCGCCGTTCTCATCCCTGACATTGCTGTTCACGTTCTGGCTGACGTTGCTGTTCGTGGGGGAAGGCACCACGCCGGAGGCGGCCAAAGCCGCCGCGAAGCCGGGATTGGGTGTCACAACATTGGTTGGATAGGCAACCTGGCTCGATGAGAGCGGGACGCCTGTCGGTACCGTATCCCACTCGTGCATCCAGTCTGCATTGAACGTCACCTTAACATCATCGTTGGGCACGAAAATGAGCTTGGTGTGCGCTCCGTACCGCTCGTAGCCGTTCAAGGTCGTGCCATTGAAGAGATTGTCGACATTGCCGTCGTAGTGGCTGTACACGGCCGAGACCGAACCCAACAATTCGTTTCCAATGAGCGCGCCGGACACACCGCCCTTGACGCGGTACTCATTGCCGCCGCTGTACCAAGATCCGTCCGCGTAGCCGTGCGTTTCCGTGGTTGGATCCGTCGTCACGATATTGATCACGCCGGCCGAGGCATTTTTTCCGAACAGCGTGCCCTGCGGTCCGCGCAAGACTTCCACCCGGTCGATGTCGAGCATTTCGGCGGTTGCCTGACCCGGCCGATCGTAAACCACTCCATCCACGACCGTGGACACCGAGGGTTCGACGCCTGGAGAAGTTGTGATGGTGCCGATGCCGCGGATGAATACGTCGCGATCTTTGTTGGAGGCGCCGGTGCGAAAAT
>DATNKC010000230.1:0-2566 GCA_035603615.1 Steroidobacteraceae bacterium
GGAATCGAACGATGTGATGATGGCGTTCCAGAGTCTTCGCCAGGCGTACCGGACGGACGTTACGCCCCTGATAGCGCAAGCTCGCGTCGATGCAGGAGGCGCGATCGACGTGCTCGGCGCGTTTCGGGCCAGCGGATGGCGCAAGACTCAAGCTCGGCGCCGACAAAGATTGGCGCCGGGCACTGGCATTGTGTGACGGGGAGACTTTGATGAAAATATATCTGGCGGCAGTATTGGCCGGAATGCTTGTCGCCACTGGGGCGCAATCCGCACCCCCTCCCTCACATCCAGTGCTGAATATCTGGCCCGGCGCCGCGCCCGGTTCGGAACAATCGACTCAGAAAGAGATCGACGCAGAATTGCCGGCGCCGGGAAATCAAACCACCCGGCTCATTCGCAACGTCGTGAGCCCAACGCTCACCGTTTTCGCGCCCGCCAAACCCAACGGCACCGCGCTCATCGTCTGTCCCGGCGGCGGCTATTTCGGACTGATGTTCAATTACGAGGGCACGGACTTTGCCGAGTGGCTCAGCGCCCGCGGAGTGACCGCGTTTGTCCTGAAATATCGACTGTTGCCGACCCCGGTGAACTTGGCGGATCAATCACCCGAGATGAAGGCGCTGACCGCCAGCATCCAGGCGGACTTCGACAATTCCTATCACAAACTCGATGCCGGCAGAACCCTGGCCGTCGCCGATGGCAAGCAAGCCGTTCGCTACGTCCGCCGGCACGCGGCTGAATGGGGCGTGGCAAAAGACCGCATCGGCTTGATGGGATTTTCGGCCGGCGCCGGATTGACGATGGGAGTACTGCTCGACCACGATGCCGACAGCCGTCCGGATTTCGCGGCGCCTATCTATGGCTACATGGACGACGTCGCGCCGCCCAAGGACGCTCCGCCAATTTTTATCGTCGCGACACAGGCCGACAATTTGGTGCCGTCAGGTCGCAGCGTCATGATTTATCAACGCTGGAGCGCCGCGCATCTACCCGCGGAGCTGCATATATTCGAACAGGGTCCCCATGGATTCGGCACGCGAAAAACGGGATTGCCGGTCGATCAATGGCAAGGTCTATTCGAGCAGTGGCTGCGCTCGCGTGGCTTGATTACGGCGCAGCGCTGAGGCGCATGATCGACTTTGATTGAATTGGCCGCCACTTAAGTCCAAAGTATGCACCACGGGTAGGGGATACTACCAAACCAGGACTGCCATGCATTCAGCAGAGCGCGAAAAACTCATCCTCGAGACCGTGAATCAAAGAGGTTTCATCTCTTTCCAGGATTTGGAACAGCGCGTTGCAGCGTCGCCCGCGACCATCAGGCGTGACCTCGAACGCATGATGATCGCGGGGCTGTTGACACGAGTCCGCGGCGGCGCCAAGAAGAACGAGTCGAAGAATGCAAAACGGCCGGCGCCGGATACCGGGCAGCACTTGACGGGCGTGCCATTCGAGGAAAACGTCAACCTTCATAAGGCGGAAAAAGAAGCCATCGGCCGCGCGGCGGCGAAGCTGTGTAACGCCGGCGAAGCGGTGATGATTGACGGTGGCTCCACCACATTGCAGATGTGCCAGCACGTTCGCGGCCTGAATCTACAAGTGCTGACCAATTCTTTGCGCATCGTCAGCGCGCTCCTGCTCCAGCCGGGGACACGCGTCTTGGTTCCCGCCGGCCAGGTATTCTCGGAACAAAATATCATCCTGGCCGCATCCAGTGATGACGGCATGCAGCGCTTTCACGCCCCCAAACTCTTCATGAGCGCCGCCGCAGCGGGCAGCGCCGGCCTGATGCAGGCCGACATCATGCTGGTCGGCGTCGAGCGGCGGTTGATTGACCGCGCCGACGAGATCATCGTGCTTTTGGACAGTTCGAAATTCGACGGACCCTCCGGCCATATCGTCTGCGGTTTGGATGAAATTGACGTGTTGATCACCGACCGGGGAGTATCGCCTCGGTATGCGCAAATGGTGCAGGATGCCGGGGTCAAGCTGATCGTCGCTCCGTGATTGTTTCTGATCCAATTCGATTGAAAAATATTGACTCCGCCTTTCGCCTTCACCAAAGTAGTCCTGTGAACAACGCTATCAGCCTCGTGAGCGGCGCTGACTCGCCGCCCTTGCTTGACGACACCGTAGGCGGCGCGTTGACCCGCGCGGCAATCACCTGGCCGGACCAGGAGGCGGTGGTGTGCTGCGAATCAAAAGCGCGCCTGACATACGCACAATTGGACACGCGAGCAATTGAATTCGCCGCGGGTTTGCTTGCACTGAATTTGCAGCCCGGCGATCGCATTGGAATTTGGGCGCCGAACTGCGTTGAATGGACCATCACCCAATATGCCGCGGCCAAGGCGGGCTTGATCCTGGTCAACATCACCCCCGCCTATCGGAAGCATGAACTGGAATTCGTTTTGAACGCCGTCGCATGCAAGGCTCTGGTCACGGCGGCGACCTTCAAATCCAGCGACTACCTCGCCATGCTGTGCGAGCTTGCGCCCGAGCTGCTGCGCGATGAGCCTGGCATGCTGGCGGCGCAACGTCTTCCCCATCTTAAGCTGGTTGTGTG
>DATNKC010000231.1:0-7653 GCA_035603615.1 Steroidobacteraceae bacterium
CCAGCCAAAACAGCCAAAGCTGCGACAGGGCCCAGCCTTGAACAAATACCGCCGGGCCCGTGCTGCGCGCGGGATTGACCGAGGTATTGGTCACCGGAATGCTGATCAAATGAATCAAGGTGAGAGTGAGGCCGATCGCCAGCGGCGCAAAGCCGGTCGGTGCCTTTTTATCGGTGGCTCCCATGATGACGAACAGGAATATTGCCGTCATGATGACCTCGCACACCAAACCCGCAGCCATGCTGTAGTGACCCGGCGAATGATCGCCAAAACCGTTGGCGGCGAGCCCTCCGGCCAAAGGATCCGAGCCGTTGCCAGAAGCGATGAACACCAGAATCCAAGCGGCCACTATGCCGCCTAGAACCTGGACGACCCAGTAAGGCAGCATTTCCTTTGCCGGATGGCGACCGCCAAGGACGAGCCCAAAGGTCACGGCGGGGTTCAGATGACAGCCCGAGACGTCTCCGATGGCGTATGCCATGGCCACGATGGTCAGGCCGAAGGCGAGGGACACACCCACCAGGCCTATACCGACGTGCGGAAATGCCGCGGCGAGTACCGCACTCCCACAGCCCCCGAGGACCAGCCAAAAAGTCCCAATGAACTCTGCCGCAAGTTTCCGGGTCAAGGGCATAACCGACTCCTGTCTTTATTCGTGTTTTTCGGGATGCTGCTTCGCAAAGGCGATGCCACAGGAAAATAGCAGAATTGGGCGCTACGTTAAACCTTAACGCGCCGCCGCGGCACTCAATTGATATAAACGTGCTCATTCGGTCGGACCACAACGGCGCGCGCGGCAATAACGATCTCATCAAAGATGATCCTTTATACGCAACGCCTATTTACCCGGCTCCTCGCCACATCGCGAATCAACGTGGTCTGCGATGTGGGTTCCATGAATGGAGCTGATGCACTGAACTTTCGCGACGCAGTCCCGGAAGCAAGTATTTATGCGTTTGAGCCCAATCCGGCAAACCTACGCCTGATGCGGGCGAATAGAGCATTGCAAGAGCGCAACATCCAAGTCGTGCCGCTCGCGGCGACCAATCGTGACGGTGAGGCTATGTTCTATCTCCTCGATGCAGATTATTACTCGCAAAATGACTGCCGGCGCGGCATGAGTTCGCTCTACAAACGCGAAGGCGACTGGGCGTCGACAGACGCCGTGCGGGTCAAGACCACCCGACTCGACACGTTCCTTGCCGACAAGTGTGCGCCCGATGCACGATTGGCCCTGTGGATAGACACGGAAGGGAAGGCATTCGACGTGATCGAAGGCATGGCGGGAATGGCCGGGCGGGTTCTCCTGCTCCACGTCGAAGTTGAAACCGCAGCGTGTATCGGCACGGATCAGAGGCTCTATTCGGATGTCAAGGCGAGCCTCGAGCGGCTCGGCTTTGCCGAATTGGCGACGGACCAATCACCGCGCTGCACTCAGTTCAACGCGCTGTTTCTTCGATCCGACCTAGTCATGCAATTTCAGACAAAGGCGAGTCTCGTGCACGCCCGGCTGCGTTACCTTTTGGTCCAAGCCATCGCCAAAGTATGTCCGGCCTGCCTGCGTCGTTATCGAGCCATCCTTCGCTCCCGCCGGCAAATAAGCCTCCCGGCCAAGGCATAGGGACCCCCGTCCTGTGATTGAAAGTGGCGCTAAAAAAAGCCCGGGTTAAACCTTAACGCGGGACCCCGGCACTCACTCGTCATAACCGTGCTCATAGGTAGGCATCGGCGTCCCAGCACGGCTCTGTCGGACGACTTGCGCCGCTTTCGGAGAAGTGATGCTCTCGATCTTGGTTTGCCACTCTTATTTTTTGCGGCTGGACCAAAAGCAGGTCGAGCGCGCCAAGCCCTATCCGCCGCTGGCAACCCTCCAGGTCGTATCCCTGCTGAGAGAGGCCGGTCACCGGGTGTCCTTCTTCGACGCCATGCTGGCCGAGGGCATTGAGGAATATCACCAATTGCTCGCGTCGGAGACGCCGCAGCTGGTGCTTTTCTACGAGGACAATTTCAATTTTTTGAGCAAGATGTGCCTGGCGACGATGCGCCGGGCGGCATGCGACATGATTGGGTCGGCGCGGCGGGCCAACGCAAGGGTTATTGCAGCCGGCCCCGACGTCAGCGATGCTCCGGGACCCTACCTGCGCGCCGGTGCCGATTTGGCCTTGGTCGGCGAGGGCCTCTCCACGCTCCTCGAGGTGCTGCCCAGATTTGATGCCTACCCGGCTATCGATCGCGAAAGTCTGGTCCGCGGGCTCTCGGGTGTTGCCTCACTCAACGGCGGCAAGGTTTTCAAGGCGAGCGGCACCAAGGGTGTGGCGCTTGCCCGGGATGCGGGCATCGCAGCCTGGGATCTGGTGGACATCGATCGTTACCGCTCGGTATGGATCAAGGCGCACGGCTATTTCAGCCTCAACATGGCTGCCTCCCGCGGATGCTCCTTCCGATGCACCTGGTGCTCCAAGCCGATTTGGGGAAATCAGTATCTGCAGCGCAGTCCGCTCGAGGTCGCCGCTGAAATGGCACACCTCAAGCGCGCGTTCAAGCCGGATCACATCTGGTTTGCCGACGACATCTTCGGGTTTCGTGTGGACTGGGTCAGCGACTTTGCCGCAGCGACGCGCGCGGCCGATGCGCAGATCCCATTCAACATACAAACAAGAGCGGACCTGATCAGCGAACGCATGGCGCTCGCGCTGCGCGATGCCGGGTGCCAGGAGGCGTGGATTGGCGCCGAAAGCGGCAGCCAGAAGATTCTGGATTCCATGAACAAGGGCACGACCGTGGCGGAGATTCTGACCGCACGCGATCGGCTAAAGGCGGTTGGAATTCGCGTGGGGTTTTTCATCCAACTGGGATACATAGATGAGCAACTCGATGACATCCTGGCGACCCGGGATTTGCTGGCGTCCGCGCAGCCCGACGAGATTGGCGTCAGTGTGTCGTATCCCTTGCCTGGCACAAAATTCTATGAACTCGTCAAGGCGCAAATGCGTGCCAAGACGCACTGGCACGAGAGTAACGACCTGGACATGATGTTCCAAGGTACCTACACCTCGGATTTCTATCGCGCGGTACGCAACTTGCTGCACGATCAGATCGCATTGCAAACGGCCGATCCGCCGCTTCTCCCAGAACACGAGCGGGCCAGCCACGCGATCGCAAGGCGCTGGCAGGAACTAACTACGAATGAGTTGAGATACCGTTCGTCCAGTCAAGTATCGTCGGCCACGGCGTAGTCCACCGTGCACGCGACGCCTTCCAGCGCAGTAGTCCCTTCACCCGCAGAACTGCATCCGACGCTATGCAAGGTTACCGAACGGCTGGCACGCGAACTGGCGAGTCCGAGTCACGCCGCCCCCGATTGGTCTGACTACGAGTGGACGATCGCGCGCGCAGTGGCTGCCATGCACGGCATTTCGCCCTTGCTGTCGCGCTGCTTGCTTTGGCAAGGGCCCGACGCCTGGACAAGGTTTCTTCGGGATCAAAGAACCCACACTGCCGCGAGGCACTCACGAATTCAATCGTTGTTGCTGTCGATTGGCAAAAAAACGCGTGAGGCGGGCGTCGCGGCGACTCCTTTGAAAGGCGCTGCTCTTCACGAGTTGGGTTTATACGCAGCCGGCGACAGACCCATGGCCGATGTCGACTTGCTGGTGCGGCCGGCGGATGCGCAGCGCGCCGCCGAGTTGCTGACGTCCCTGGGATTCCGACAATCCGCCGAAACCTGGAAAGAGCGGGTCTTCACGCCCGTCGATGCCTCGGCGACGGCCGAATTAGGCGAACATGCGGCCAACAGCCTGAAGATCGAGCTGCATGAACGGATCTGCGAGAAATTGCCTCTTCGTTTGACCGATGCGTCGGAATTCATATTTCCGACGCAGCCGCGGCCGGGCTTGAATGCCTATCCCTCGACTGCCTCGCTGATGATCCACTTGCTGCTTCACGCAGCCGGCTCGATGGCATTCCAAGGTTTGCGCATCCTGCAGCTGCACGACATCGCGCTTCTGGCGGCGCGCATGAGCGAGTCGGATTGGAATAAAATCGCCGCCTCGAGTTCACGAGGCGTTCGTATGTGGTGGGCGTTTCCGCCTCTGCAGCTGATGGCGCGATACTACGAGTCGCGAGTGCCCGCGCGCGTGCTCGCGGCACTGCGTGATGAGTGCTCCTTTTTATTGCGGGCACTCGCGACCCGTAAGTCGCTGATCGATGTTTCTTATTCGTACCTATGGATAAAAGCCTTTCCCGGCATAGAGTGGTCACAAACGCTTCCTGAATTGCTGGCTTTTGCGGCGAGCCGTGTGCGCCCTGAGGCGCAGCAGCTGGCGCAGCGCGAGCGTCTCGCAAAAACAGAAGTCTGGGCCAAACAAGGTCAATGGTCGAGTATGTCCCAAGGGCGTCGCATTTTGCGCTGGGTGACGTCGCGGCAAACGCGCCCAGTGACCATGCAGGCGGTACGCGCGGCGCTCGCGCAAGCACCATGAGGCGTCAAGTCAGAATTCGTTCAGTGCCCGGCAGCGTCGCCGTCCGCGAGCAGCGCCTGAAGTGCGTCGGCAGCCTCCGCCGGACTGCGACCTCGGCGCAATTCAAACGCGGGAGTGTCGGCGATGCGCTTTCTGAACGTCGTCCATCCTGGTTGAGTCACCGCGTACGACTGGCTTTTTTTGAATCGCGCAAGGGACTCGGTACGGCGCAGCGGTGTCAGCAGAACGCCTCGGCGGGCCGGCTGCGCGGAAATAAATACGACACCGGCGATCGTCAAGGGACTTCCCGCGAGGCGAAAATCCGTGCGGCGCAAGTCAACCTCGAACTTCTCCACGCCGCTGCGACGGCGAATAATAGGCGATTTCCGGATCATGGGTGCGCTGGAAGCTGGAACAGAGTGCAGCGAATCGCAACGCACGTGCAGGAAATTTGCAATTCCCGTGGCGCGCATCGTATCGGGTGTCACAAATACGCTGTCCTCCGCCAGAAAATCCATGCCGTGCAACAGGCAGTGCAGCGAAACGGTCGACTTTCCAGCGCCGCTGTCGCCGAACAAGAGAAGCCCGCGACCTTCGTGTCCGACGCACGCGCCGTGCAGCGGCATCAGCCCTTGAGCGCGCGACGCCAGCGTGAACACCGCAAATTCGATGAGTTCGTACCGCGTGTGGTACGGGAACCTGAGCCTGTCGCGCGAAACAACGATGAGTCCCGATCGGTAATCGCCGCACAGCACGGCAAAGTCCGAGGAACTCGACGTTCCGCACAGCATCCCGGCTCCGGAGAGCATCTCGATTGGCTCCGGATCGGCCTGTGCTCGGCGACGGGCGCGAGGTGCCGGCGCGATGCTGACGCGGATGCGTGGCGGGGACTTGGAGAGCTTGTGCTGCGGCAGGCCGGCATAGGCCCAATCCACCAAGCGACGCAACTCCGCGTTTCCGCATTCGAACTCGAACGCGGCGCCCAGCAGATGCATCCGCGCGCGGGACACGGGCGGCGTCTGTTCATGGAAGGGATCGGCCGAGACATCCGGCGGGCCGACATTCTTGGAGCGCATCAGAAGCCCTGAGTAAAACAACTATGACTATAGCACTTCATGCGGAAGCCGAATCTGCAAACAACTTGCAGAAGCAGCTCCACGAAACGCGGGACGCCTTCGACAGCGTTGCTGCGGACTACGATGGACCACGCGGCAATAATACCTTGATCCAGGATATGCGCAGCGAGATGTGGCGCATGCTGGATGCGACTTTCGCGCCGGGCAGCCGACTGATGGACCTCGGCTGCGGCACGGGGTTGGACGCCGTACGCATGGCCCGAGTCGGGCATCACGTCACGGCGACGGATTGGTCGCAACGAATGGTGGATCGCACCCGCCAGCGCGCCGAGCACGAACAATTGGCCGATAGCGTGCACGCGATCGCGGTCGGAGGCCACGAGCTTTCCCGCATCGATGGCCACGCTCAATTCGATGGCGCCTATTCCAACCTCGGCGCGCTCAACTGTGTCCCAAACCTCACGGAAATGGCGGAGCAATGCGCTCGACTTCTCAAGCCTCGCGCGGCGCTGGTGTTTTCCGTGATCGGTCGGATTTGCCCCTGGGAGATTGGGTACTACGCCCTCAAGCGGAACTGGGGGCGGCTCAGAGTACGTTTTGCGCCCGCAATGGTGCCTGTGGGCATGAACAAGCGGGTGGTGTGGACGCGCTACTACACGCCGCGCGAGTTCTACGCCGCATTCGAGCGTCAATTCATTCTGGAGCGTTGGCGGGGGCTGTGTGTGCTCGCGCCGCCGCCGTATCTGACGCAGATGAAAGAGAAACACGTCCGCTTGTACGAGCGGTTGTGGCGCCTGGATCGCCGCGCAGCCGGATGGCCGGTGCTGCGGAACATGGGCGATCACTTCGTGATGGTCATGACGAAGCGATGACCGGGACCTCAATGAGTGGGCAACCCAACGAGTTCACAGGCATGAGGGCATTCGTCACCGGCTGCGCCGGATTCATCGGCAGCACTCTCACCGACCGCCTGTTGTCGAGCGGCTGCACCGTTGTGGGGATCGATAACTTCTCGACCGGTCAGCCGCGATTCCTCGACGGCGCGGCGAAACATCCGCGCTTCCGGCTGGTCGAGGCAGATCTGCTCAACGCCGGCGCGCTGCAAGCCGCGATGCGGGGCACCGACTGCGTGTTCCATCTAGCGGCAAACGCCGATGTGCGGCTCGGCACCGAGCATCCACGCAAAGACCTCGAACAAAATACAGTTGCCACGTTCAATGTGCTCGAGTCAATGCGCGCCAACGGCATCAAGAAGATTGCATTCACCTCGACAGCCTCGGTATACGGTGAGGCCACGGTATTCCCCACTCCGGAGGATGCGCCATTTCCCGTGCAAACCTCGCTCTACGGGGCTTCCAAACTCGCCTGCGAGGGGCTGATCGCCGCCTACTGTGAAGGCTTTGCCTTTCAATCCTGGATATTCCGACTCGTCTCGATCCTCGGCGAGCGCTATTCCCACGGCCACGTGTTTGATTTCTGCAAGCAGCTGAGAAGCCACCCGACCACGCTGACGGTGCTTGGAAACGGCAGGCAGCGCAAGTCGTACCTGTACGTACAGGATTGCCTGGATGCCGTTCTACTGGCCATGTCCCGGGCAACTGCCCGCGTCAATCTATTCAATCTGGGCGTCGATTCAACTTGCGAGGTGAACGACTCGATCGGTTGGATCAGCGCCGCGTTGGACTTAAGTCCACAAGTTACGTACACCGGCGGCGACCGCGGCTGGGCGGGCGACAACCCGTTCATTTATCCGGATACGACGAGAATTCGCGCCCTCGGCTGGCGCCCGAAGCTCGGCATCGACGAATGCATCCGCAGGACCATTGCATTCTTACACGACAACCCATGGATTTTTGAGCGCAAGGATTCAAACTCCGGCGCGCAGCGGCCGCCGGTTGTCGAGCCGATTTGCATGGGAATGCCGCGATGATCATCGCACGCAGTCCTCTTCGCATCACCCTCGGAGGCGGCGGTACCGACTTGCCAGCGTACTACCGCGGCCATGATGGCTTCCTGCTCGCCGCTGCGATCGACAAGTACGTGTACGTCACGATAAACCGACCGTTTACCCAAGGCATTTATCTCAAATATTCCGTGCTCGAGCACGTTGAGAAGGT
>DATNKC010000232.1:0-26066 GCA_035603615.1 Steroidobacteraceae bacterium
TCGGCCACGGTCACGCCGCTGGACACCATGCCAGTCACCCGCACCGCGCGGCGCTCGATCTTGCCTTGCGCATTGACGATGAGCACATAGCTGCCCTTATCATCATTCAGCACCGCGGTCTGCGGTAATACCGCCCGCTCGGCATTACTGACCGTCACTTCCGCGCGCGCAAAGGCGCCCGGCCGCAGGTTCGGATCGGGGGTCAGGGAGACCTTGGCGGTGCCAAGGCGGGTCGCCGGATCGATGACGGCGCCGAGAAGGCGGATCCGGCCTTGATAAATCTTGGAGGTCCCCGTGAGTTTCACATCCACGAGTTGTCCCACCTTGAGCAGCGGCAAGTCCTGCTCCGCCACTTGGCCGCGCAACTCGGTCTCGCCGTCCTTGGACAAGCGAAACAACGCGTCCCCGCCCGCCATGGCCGTCTGCCCCACTTCCACATTGCGGGTGAGAATGATGCCGTTGGCCGGTGCGCGCACATCAGCTCGAGCCAGTCGGGCCTGGGCCTCCACAAGCTGCGCGGCGGCCACTTTGACGTGCGTCGCCGCGGTTACCGCGCTCGACTTGCGCTTTTGGGTCTCCTCGGCCGACAACGCGCCCGAGGCGCCGACCGCCTGGGCACGCTGATATTCAGCCTGCGCCAGATCTGCCTCGGCGCGGGCTTGATCGAGCGCCGCTTCCAAATTGGTGACCTGGGGCTCGAGCACCGAATTGTTCAAGTGAGCCAGCACCTGACCCTGTTTCACGTGATCGCCGGCCTCGACATACACCGCGGTCACACGGCCGCCGTCGCCTTCGACGCCGATGGGCATGTCGTAGCGTGCGCCGATGGTGCCAATGATGCTGATGGTGGAAGGCACCGTGCTGACGCCGATCTGTGCGACGGAAACTGTCGGGATGGCTGAAGCGACGACTTCGGGTTTTGCCAGCGCCTGCGTGAGACGCCATGCCACCAGCGCGATCACGATCGCAATCAGCAGGCCGCCGACCAACCACGCGATCGGGCGCCGGTTCTGCACCTTCGCCGTCGCGGTCGTTTCAGGTTGTTGATCAAACAAGATAGTACTCATGACACCACATCCCAGGGATAACTTCCTTTGTCCAAGATGAATCCAGCCAGGGTGTTCATCTCTTCGTCCTCATTGCGCTGCGCGCGCCGTATGTTGTTCGCCATGCGCCGTTTCGCCTGCTGCGCGAATACCCGCGCGATGACCACTGCCTGAGAACCCTGCTCGCCCGGCGAACCGGCCAGCGTCGCGGCGCGCGACAATACACAAAGTCCCACGAATAGATCAATGGCAATGTCGGCAACCCTCTTGAGCGCGTGCTGCCGATCTGCAATGGATTTGCCATACTTGCGCAGCAATACATCGCATGTCCTCGCCAGCTCCACGGTATACCTTTCGTAAATACCCGCGGGCTCAGTCAAAAGTTGCGGCATGGACGATAATATTTTGTCGCGCCCCACCCCCGTCGCCTGGGTCAAGCGCCTCTCCGCATAGTCGGTTAGCACCCCGAATCCTTTAATGGGGTTATTGAAGATGTCGTCAACCGCCGCCTTCATATCCCCTAAGGACTTCCCTAAGTCCTTGAGGCCTGACAGGGCTATATACAGCCTCAGGACCTCATTGGTTCCCTCGAAAATCGACAAAATCCGGCAATCGCGGGTGATTTGCTCGTAGGGGTATTCCCGCATAAAGCCGCTGCCGGCGGCGATCTGCAGGGCCTCGTAGGCGCTGCGCTGCAAGGCCTCGCTAGCAAACACCTTGCTGATGGCCGCTTCCACCGAATAGTCCTCACTACCGGAATCGATGTAATGGGCGACCATCCAGACGACGCTCTCGGCGGCAAAGCAATCGAGTGTCATTTGAGAGATTTTCTCGCGAATGAGACCAAATTCGGCAATGGGCTGGTTGAACTGCTTACGGCTCTGCGCTTGGGCGCTCGACAGCGCGATCAGCGCCTTCATGCCCCCGACGGCGCCGCCGCCCAAACCGGTACGACCGTTGTTCAAAATGGCCATCGCCACCTTAAAGCCCTTGCCCTCCACGTCGAGCACGTTCGCGGCGGGCACATGAACGTCTGCAAAATTTACGGTGGTGGTCGAGGAGGCGCGAATTCCCATTTTGTCCTCATGCTGGCCGTGGCTGACCCCCGGCCACTTAGCTTCCACCACGAAGGCGGTGATCTTGCCCGCGGGAGATGACGTGCGTGCGAATACCGTGTAGAGATCCGCAATACCGCCGTTGGTGATCCATATTTTCTCGCCGTTCAAGGTCCAGGAGCCATCCGGATTCTTCACGGCTTGGGTGCGAATCGATGCGGCATCCGAGCCCGCGCCGGACTCCGTCAGACAGAACGCCGCGATCATCTCGCCGCTCGCGAGCTTCGGCAGATAACGCGCGCGCTGTTCGGCCGTGCCGAACAACAGGATTCCCTTCATGCCGATGGAGCTGTGAGCGCCGATGGTGAGCGACACAGAACTGTCATGCGAACTGCTCTGGCTCAAAACCCGTGCATAGCCGGCGTTGGAGAGTCCGAGACCGCCATGCTCTTCCGGAATGATGAGTCCGAAGAGGCCCAAATCGCGCAGCCCTTGAATGAACTCCGCCGGCTGCTCGGCCTCGCGGTCCCAGCGTTTGAAATCCTCGCGCTTGGGTCCTAGAAACTGATCGATGGCATCCACCATCAACCGTAAGACCTCTTGGTCCTTATCGCGAAGCGCGGGGTAGGGAAACAACTGATCCTGGAGGATGTGCCCGGAAATGAGGCCTTTGGCGACGCTCATAGGGGAATCCCTTACTCGGCGACCCGGTCGATCACCAGGTCGAGCGCGCCGTCATGGCCCACATCGTAGGAGAGCTCGCCATACAGATCGCCCGCGGTGGGAATGGGCCGTCCGCTGAATGACAAACGTGCGGTGATCGAGACCCGCTGCCCCGCCACCAAAACGCGGCCCGGCATCATGGAATCGGCGGCCGACAATTGCACCTGCGTACCGATGGCGTCGCTCGTCAGACGCTTGGCTGCCAGAGGCGGCCCACGACTGTCGGGCTCACGAGCGAATACGAACAAAGGTGTCTCCGGTTTCAAGCGCGATTTTAATGCAGGCGCTATGCGTATATTGACAGTGACTTGTGCCGCTGCCGACCCCTGTGGACTCGCGCTCGTCCCCACCGGCGACGCATTCGTCCCCGATTCTTCCGTGGAACCCAGCGATGCGATGCGCGCGTCCAACATTTGTTCGATTTGCTCTGGCGGATGCAAATCCTTCAACGCCTGCCAGCGGCTGCGCGCCAGGGCGCGATCGCCCCGGGTTGCCGCCGCGAATCCGCCGTACAGCAACGCCTTCGGATTGTTCGGCTCCAGTTTTAGCGCGTCCTCAAATAACTTCGACGCCTCCGGCGAGATCTGTCCGCCGGCGCGCAAACTGATGGCCTCGCCCAGACCCAACGCGGCTTCGGTGCTCTCGGCGCTGAGACGATGCGCGCGATCATAGGCGTTCACAGCATCGTCCATGCGCTGCAAAGCCAGATACGAGCGCCCGAGCATCAGCCAGCCCGCCAAATCGTTCGGATCGTCGCGCATGTGCTGCTCGAGCTTCGCGACCATGGCGAGCACGTCTGGAGCGGGCATCGACTGCGCTTGTATGGGTGCGTGCCAATTCCAATTCGACCACAAGGGATACAGACCCGCCGCGGCGCCCGCCAGCAAAACGGCCGCCAGCGCGCCGATGATGCGGCTCTTTTTTTCACGCAGCAGCGGTAGCGCGACGAAGGCGGCGGCGATCGCAGCCATGAGAGCTGCGACGATGAGAAAGGCGCTCATTCGTCGATCGGCATGCGCGAGCGTTGGCGCACGACGCGGTAAATGATCAGGCCGCCAAGCAGCAACATGAAGAAAGGCGCACCCCAGATGAGCGCGGTCTTCGCACTCAGTGGCGGCGCGAAACGCACGAACTCGCCGTACCGGTCCGTCATGAATTTGAAAATGGCATCATCGCTCCGGCCGGCGACAAGCATTTCACGCACTTGCCGGCGCAGATCCGCGGCCAAATCCACATTGGAGTCCGCAATCGATTCGTTTTGACATACCAAGCAGCGCAGTTCCTTCGTGATCCGCTCGAATCGGGTCTGCAGCCGCGGATCCGGCAGCTGAGCATGATCGTCCCAGGTCGCCGATGCTTGCTGAGCGAGAGACGGCGAGGCGCACAGCACTAGCGACGATGTCAGCAGCAGCGCGGACGTCAGCAGCGCGCGAAACCGAATCATGCCCCGCTCCGGGCGGCGGCGATGCGCGGCAAGAATTCCTTCTCCCAGACCTCTTCCGTCATCGGCGAAATGAACTTAAAGATTATTCGCCCGTGGCTGTCCACCAAGTACGTTTCCGGTGCGCCGTACACGCCCCAATCGATCGCGGTGCGGCCGTCGCCATCGAAGGGCACGGCGGCGTAGGGGTTGCCGAGCTGCGTCAGCCACAGCTTGGCCTTGTCTTGATTGTCCCGATAGTCGAGTCCAATGATGGGAACCACATGCTGGCGAGCGATCGCCAGCAACTCTTCCTGTTCCTCCCGGCAGGCCACGCACCAAGTGGCCCACACATTGAGTACATAGACCTGGCCCTTGAGCGCCGCAGTGCTCACGGTGCGCGTCGGATCGAGCACATCGGTAAGCGCGAACTCCGGCGCCGCCTTGCCGATCAGCGGCGAGGGCAACTCGTGGATGTCGCGGTTAGGGTTCAGGCCAAACGCGAACAACACCACCAACGCGACGAATGCCGCAAACGGCAGCAGGAACTTCCACATCAGGCGGCGCCCAGTTCCGGGCGCGGATTCGGCGGAGACACGGCTCCCGGAGCGGCAACCGGCACCTTGACCCGGTAGCGGCGGTCGGTCGCCGCGATCAATCCGCCGAGCGCCATGACGATTGCCCCCAACCAGATGTAGCGCACCAGAGGCTTGTACTGAATGCGCATGCTCCAGGCATCCCCGCCCAACGGGTCGCCCATGGCGACAAACAAATCGCGTGCCCAGCTCACCGAAATGGCCGCCTTGCTGTTGCTGGTTTGCTGCACCCAGAAATGGCGCTTCTGCGGCAGCAGCACCGTCACGGGTTTGCCGCCGCGGGTCACCTCGATCGTGCCCTGCACCGCGTCGTAGTTGGGTCCGCGCACATTGGCGGCGCTCACGAATTTGAAATCGTAGCCCGCGATCGAAAAGCTGCCGCCGGGCTTCAGGGCGACGTCCTTCTCAATCTTGTAGCTCTCTACGCCGCTCGCGCCGATCGCAAACAGCCCGACGCCGAAGTGCGCGATCGACATCCCCAAGAGCGCCGCGGTCAGCGTTTGCTTCTGACGCAGGCGGCGCAAGGGTTCAAGCGCCGCGGAGAACATGATCCAGAAGCCGAAGCTGAAACCGACCAGACCCACCAGATGAAACTCTTTGAACACCAGCCCTTGAATCGCGACGGATAACAACACCGCGGCGGCCGCCAGCCACCACAGCGGCTTGGCCGCAACCGTCAGTTTGCCGCGGCGCCAAGCGGAGTGCATGCCGATCGCCAGAAACACCATGAGAGGAAACATCGGAACCAAAAACATCAGCGCGAAAACCGGCGGTCCCACCGATATCTTGCCGATCCCCAGCAATTCGTAAACCAGCGGCGACAAGGTGCCCCAGAGCACCAGGGCAGCGACGCTCACCAGAATCACGTTGTTGACCAGCAGGAAAAACTCGCGCGAGTACAGTTCAAAACCACCCGGCGCGTATAGCTTCGGCGCCCGCCACGCGTACAACGTCAACGAGCCGCCGATGGTCAGCACCAGAAAAGCCAGGATGTAGAGACCGCGGGTCGGATCGGTGGCAAAGGAATGCACCGACACCAGGACGCCGGAGCGCACCAGAAAAGTACCCACCAAGCTCAGTGAAAAGGCGAAGATCGCGAGCAGCAGTGTCCAGCTTTTGAAAATGCCGCGCTTCTCGGTGACGCTCAAAGAATGGATCAGCGCGGTGCCCACCAGCCATGGCATGAACGAGGCGTTTTCCACCGGATCCCAAAACCACCAGCCGCCCCAGCCCAATTCGTAGTAAGCCCACCAACTGCCCAAGGCAATGCCGATGGTCTGAAACATCCAGGCAAAAATGGTCCAAGGCCGGGTCCATTTGGCCCACGTCTGGTCAAGCCGCCCTTCCAGCATCGCTGCGCAGGCAAAGGCAAAGGCCACGGAGAAACCCACGTAGCCCGTGTAGAGCATGGGCGGATGAATCGACAGCGCGAAATCCTGCAGCACCGGATTCAAGTCCGCGCCATCCTGCGCGGCGGGACTCAAGCGCAGGAAGGGATTCGAGGTCCACAAAGTAAACAGCATGAAGCCTGAACTGATGAGGCCCATGACGCCGAGCACACGGCTGGAGAAGGTCAAGGGCAGCGCGCGGCTGAAAGCGGCTACCGCGACGCTCCAAATCGAAAGAATCAGAATCCACAGCAGCAACGAACCTTCGTGCGCGCCCCACAGCGCCGCGACCCGGTAGAACAGCGGCAATTGCGAATTGGAATTGCGCGCCACGTACAACACCGAAAAGTCATCGTTCACGAAGCAATACACCAGACAGGCAAATGCCATGGCGACGAACACAAATTGGCCCGTCACGGCCGGTCGCGACACCGCCATCCACGCAGGCTTGGCCTTCCAAGCACCGGCCAAGCCGAAAAACGCCTGCGAGACGCTCAGGAGGAAGGCCAAGATAAGGGCAAATATTCCTAATTCGGGTGCCATGACGTTGCTCCGTTAAGTGCCGCCCGGACCGCGGGGCGCCGCAACCGACGCTTGTTTGTTCTTGAGCGAGGCAGCGACTTCCGGCGGCATGTACTTCTCGTCGTGCTTCGCCAGCACTTCGTCTGCGACGAAGGCGCCGCTTGAATTCATCGTTCCATGCGCGATGATGCCTTGACCCTCGCGGAACAAATCCGGCAACACGCCGGTGTATTCGACGGGAACTTCGTGGGCGAAGTCCGTGAGGACGAAGCGCACCTGCAGATCACCTGGCTTGCGCTCGACGCTGCCCTTGACCACCATGCCGCCGATGCGAAAACGCTTGGCGAGCGGCGCGTTGCCCGCGACCACTTGGCTGGGATCGAAATAAAACATGATGTTCTCGCGCGAGGCCATGACCGCCAGCGACACCGACGCGGCCACCCCGCCCAAGATGCCGAGTACCACGTACAAACGTTTACGGCGCGGCGTCATTGCGCTTCACTCGCAGCCATGGCCAGCGCCCGGGCGACCTTCAGTCGCGCCGCATTCAGCGAGCGGCGCGCCGCCCATAGATTCCAGAGCAGGACGACGCCGGTGATACCAAAGCAAGGCCACACATAGCGCGCGTAGCCGCCCATGGACCAAAAGCTGCTCATGACTTGATAGCCTCCCGCACCCAGGCCGACTGGCGCTCCCGATTGAGCACCTCGCCTTGCACCCGGATGCACAGCACCGCACCGTAAAACAACATGAAACCCAACCACATCGACAGCAGTGGCCAGAGCATGCTGCCCGGCATTTTGGGTCCCTCTAGTGTAACAATCGTCGCACCCTGATGCAGTGAGTTCCACCAAACGACCGAGAAGTGCACGATGGGCACGTTCACCACGCCCACCACGGCGAGCAGTGCTGCCGCGCGATCGCCCTGCGCAGGATCCTCGAACGCTGAGCGCAGCGACATCACGCCTACATAGAGAAACAGCAGAATGAGTTCGGACGTCAGGCGCGGATCCCAGGCCCAGTAGGTGCCCCACATCGGTTTGCCCCACAGCGAGCCCGTCACCAAGGCCAGCAGTGTGAGCGATGCGCCGATCGGAGCGGACGCCGCGGCGACGGCATGACCCACCTTGATACGCCAGATGAGTGCGACCGCGCTCGCCGCAGCCATGACGGTGTAGACCGTCACGGACATGATCGCGGCCGGCACATGCACATAGATGATTCGAAACGCATCGCCCTGCTGATAGTCGGGCGGTGCGAAACCGAGCCCTGCGATCAGGCCATAGCCAATGGCCAAGGCCGCCGCGCCGAACAGCCAAGGCCTGAACGAAGCCGCCACGCCGAACACATAGGGCGGAGAGGCAAGCTTATAAAACCAAGTCCACATGAATTCTCTACCGTTATTCCATCGTGATGCGCAGCGCCGCGGCCGCCGCGAACGGCGCCAAGGTGCACGTGAACACACAGAGCGCGGCCAAAAAATACAAAGCCCCGGCCACACTCGTCCCAGAGACTGCCCGCTCGGTCGCCGCCGCGCCAAAAATCAGCAGCGGTGTCGCCAGCGGCAGCACGATCAACGACAGCAGCACATTGCCGCGGCGCAGACCGATCGTGAGGCCCGCGCCGATGGCTCCCAACCAACTCAAGGTGAGCGTTCCCAGCGCCAAACTCAGCAGCATTGTCGCAAATGCCTCGATGGGAATGCCAAGCGCAGTTCCCACAATCGGGGAAACCACGACCAAAGCAAGGCCCGTCACCAGCCAATGGGCGAGGGTTTTTGCCGCTACAATCAAGGTTAGACCGTGCCCGCTCAAGGCAAGTTGCTCCAAAGTGCCGTCATCGGCGTCGCTTTTGAACAGGAAATCCAGCGACAAGAGCGCCGACAGCAGCGCCGCCACCCAAAGCACACCCGGCGCGATGTCTCGCAACAGCGACAGCTGCAGGCTCAATCCCAGCGGGAATAGCGTGGTGACGATGAGAAAGAACACCAAGGGCTGCAACAGTTGCTCCGGGCGCCGGAAACTGAGACGCATTTCTCGCTGCACGATGAGCCAAAAGGCCTGCCAGGCGCTGACCGTCACGAATTGAGTTCCAAACGGCGCACATCGCAGGCCAGCGCCAACTCCCGGTGCGCAACCACCAGGGCGAGCCCCCCGGCCGTCACGTGGGCCTGCAGCAGCTCGGACACCAACTCCGAGCCTGCGGCGTCCAGATTTGCGTAGGGTTCATCCAACAGCCACACCGACGCCTGCATCGCAATGACCCGCGCCAGCGACACCCGGCGCCGCTGGCCGGCAGAGAGCACCCGTGCCGGCAAGTCCGCACAGGCGGCAACCTTGGTCCGGTCCAGGGCGGCACGCAATTCATCGGGCTGGCAGCGGCGCTTCAATCCCACCGAAAAGCGCAGGTTCTCCAGCGCGGTGAGGTCGCCCTTGAGGGCCGGCTCATGCGCAGCGTAGGCCAGGGCCGCTTGATATTCCGTCCTATGGGTCGCAATGGACTGGCCGCGCCAGCTCACCGAACCCTGTTCGGGACGCAACAAGCCGCTGACCACTCGCAGCAAGGTGGTCTTGCCGGTGCCGTTTGGACCTGACACATGCAGGAGCTCGCCGCGACTGATATGGGTACTGACCCCCTGAAGCACATGACGATCGCCCCGCCAAACGTGGATTTTGTCGACCGAAAGACCGTCTGGGGCTATGCTCATGTGCGCGTGAGCTTAACTAAATCAAAGAGTTGAAGCTACCTATTCAGGCGCTTTTGATCATAAGAACGCCCCTCGGCAGCGTGCGCCAGCCCACAAAATTTACCGGTTTGGGTCCAACCAGCGGCCACAAATCGGGCACTCACGATAGAACTTTTGGGTTGCGCGAATGGGACTGGAGGGTAGATTGTCTGCACAAGCGTTGATGAGCGATCCGGTCTCGAACTCGCATCTGCACCGCTTGCCTCTGGTAACGCTGTACCTGACGGAGCGCTGCAACTCGCGCTGCGTCACCTGCGATTACTGGCGTCACGGCCGCGCCGACATGAATTTCCAGGCCGTGCAGCGCCTGCTGCCCAGCCTCGCACGATTGGATACGCGGGTCGTTCTGCTCTCGGGTGGCGAGCCTCTGCTCAATCCGGAATGGTCCGCGATCGCGCAAGCGCTGCGCGTGGCGGGGCTCAAAGCGTGGTTGTTGACCTCTGGATTGTCTTTGGCGAAGCACGCAAAGCGTGCCGCCGAGCTTTTCGATGCTATTACTGTTTCGTTGGACGGCACAGACCGGCCCACTTATCAGGCAATTCGTGGGCTGGACGCGCTGGACAAGGTCTGCGAAGGCATTCGCGCCGCGGCCCACCACGGCGTGGCGCCCGGAGTGCGAGTCACCGTGCAACGCGCAAACTTCAGGCAGCTGCCGGCTTTTGTGTCCTTGGCCAAAGAACTCGGCGCGCGCCAGGTGTCCTTTCTCGCGGTGGATGTCGCGAACCCACACGCCTTCGGGCGCACAGATGACTTCAGCGGCGATTTAGGGCTCTTGCCTGCGGATTTACCGGTGTTCGACGAAGTGCTGCGCACGATGGAACGCGAGCATGCAGAGGATTTCCACTCCGGATTCATCGCCGAAAGCCCGCAAAAACTGCGCCGGATTTTGCAATACTTCGCCGCCATTCGCGGCGCGGGCGAGTATCCTCCCGTTCACTGCAACGCACCGGAATTTTCCGCGGTCATAGGCGCGACTGGGCGCGTGCAGCCCTGCTTTTTCATCTCGGGTCCGGCCGATGCCGCGCGCGGCGAAGGCCCGGCGCTCGATGATCTTTCGAGTGCGCTGAACGGCGAGCGCATGAGAGCGTTGCGCGGTTCAATTCGCGCCGGCGCACGCGCCGAATGCAAGACCTGCGTCTGTTCGATGTGGCGGGACACGGATAGTCGCGCGAGTTTGATACTTTGATGGATGTCGTTGCTGAAACGCTGGCTGCCTATCAACGTTGGGCGCCCCTCTACCCGCCCGTTGCGCACAATCCGCTGATGCGCGCCGAGCAACAGGCCATGCTGCTTTACTGGCCCGAAGTGGCGGGTCGGCGCGTTCTCGATCTCGCCTGCGGTACCGGCCGATATTCAAGATTGCTGGCCGAAGGCGGGGCCGCCGATGTGATCGCACTGGATTTCTGCGTGCCCATGCTTATGCAGGTGCCAAACGGACGCCGGGTATGCGCCAGCATGATGCAGCTGCCCTTCGCCGCCGGTACCTTTGATGTGGTGATCTCCGGCCTGGCGCTGGGTCACGCCACAGATATGCATGCGTGGATGACGGAGATCTCGCGGGTGCTGCGCAGCGGCGGTACATTGCTGTATTCGGATTTCCACCCGGATGCGGCGCGCGCCGGCCTGACCCGGTCGTTCAAAGACATCGACGACGAAACTTGCTCGGTGCCGCACGCGCAGTATCCCGTGACCGCGCAGATTGAAGCGGCCAAGGCCGCGGGCCTGCGCGTTGAATTCCTACACGAAGTACGCGTGGGGATCGAGTTGTGCGAGCCGTTCGAGAAATGCGAAGATTTTTACCGGCGTTGGCATGGCCTGCCCATCGTGCTGGTGCTACGAGTACACAAGTGAACCTTACCTTTATCAACGCACAATTTCGCGGCGGCCGCATCGGCAGTCTGCGCGTCCGCGGCGCGCGCATCGCGGCTCTTGATGTGGAACCGGCGCCGGCGGATGCGGTCATCGATCTGCAGGGCGATCGGTTGTTGCCGGGGCTCATCAACGCGCACGATCACTTGCAGCTCAATAGTTTGCCGGACCATGAAACATCGAAGTTTTATCAACACGCGCGCGATTGGATTGCGGAAGTCGACGGGCGGCGCCGGACCGACCCACAGTTTGCCGCCCGCGCCTCCGTGGCTCGCGATGAACGATTGCTCTTCGGCGGCGTTAAAAACCTGTTGAGCGGCGTCACGACGGTTGCCCACCACGACCCGCTCTACCCGTTCCTGACCGACGCCGGCTTTCCCGTCGCCGTGGTGCGCGACTATGGGTGGTCCCACTCGCTCTACATCGACGGCGAGCGATCGGTGGCCGAGTCGTATCGCGCAACGCCGAGCGCCTGGCCGTGGATCGTGCACGCCGCCGAGGGCCAAAATGATGAAGCCGCGGCGGAGTTCGATCGTCTCGACGCGCTCGGCTGCCTGGGGTCCAACACCTTGCTGGTCCATGGAATCATGCTCGATCAAGGCCGGCGCGCTCGTCTGGTTGCAGCGGGAGGCGGGCTCATTTGGTGTCCTTCCTCGAATATGCGCTTATTCGGCAAGACCGCGCAGGTCGCCGATCTCGTTTCCAACGAGCGCGTCGCCATCGGAACCGACTCACGCTTGAGTGGCTCTCGAGACGTGCTCGATGAGCTGCGGTTGGCCGCAACACTGGGTGGATTGGACGAAGAAACCCTGGAGAGTTTGGTGACCCACAGCAGTGCCGCGCTCCTGAGTCTTCCTGACAGAGGTGCGTTGCGGCCAGGCCTGCGGGCCGATCTATTGGTGCTTCCCGCCGAGGCGCGTCTTGGGGACACAACCCGATCCAATGTTCGTCTGGTGATGATCGACGGCCTTGCACGATATGGCGATGCCGAATACGTCATGCGCATGCGCGCATCCGCGGAGACGGAATGGGCTCAAGTGGAGGTAGACGGTGTGCCGAAGATACTCGATGGAAACCTTTCCAAATTGCTGGCCGGCGCCTCTACGACTGAGCCGGGACTAGACTTGGCGCACGTGACTGGGAGAGCAGCATGAGCGCAAAGCGGCTGAAGGTCGTGCTCTACAACCCGCAGGCCGTATTTTTCACGATGCCGCTGGCGTTGCTGGCCATCGGCTCCGAGCTCGATCCTGAGGTTTACGAAGTGATCACCATCGATGCCAGGCTCGACACTGACGCCGAAAACACGGTGCTATCGCACCTTGCCGATGCTCTCTGTCTTGGCGTGACCGTGCTCACAGGCGCTCCCATTTCGGACGCGCTGCAGATTTCGCGTGCGGCAAAGCGCGCTCGTCCGGACATACCGGTGGTCTGGGGCGGCTGGCACCCCTCCATGTTTGCCAAGGAATGCCTGCTGGAGCGGTCGGTCGACGTGACAGTGCGCGGTCAGGGTGAAGAGACCTTTGCGGAGATCGTGCAGAGGCTTAAAGATGGGCAGACCTTGCTGGGCTGCGAGGGCTGCACGATCAGGCTACCGGACGGGTCAATCCATGAGAATCCGGCGAGAAACCTGGCGCAGGTCGACAAATTTCGCGCCCACGATTATGGACTGATTCCGGTCGAGCGCTATTTCGAACTCAAGGGCAAACGCCAGCTCGATTTTATATCCTCGCAAGGTTGTAACTTTCGCTGCGCCTTCTGCTCGGACCCTTTCGTGTATGGACGCAAGTGGGTGGGGCTTGAACCGGTTCGCATGGCGCTGCGCCTGAAGGAGCTGTGGGACCGATATCATTTCGACGACGTGAATTTTCAGGACGAGACGTTCTTCACCAAGGCAGCCCGGGTGGAAGCGATGGCGGATCGAATCGTCGAGTCCGGCATGAAAATAACCTGGGCCGCAACCATGCGTGCGGATCAAGGAATCAGGCTTCCCGACCATGTCTGGGTGCGATGCAAACAATCGGGTCTGCGGCGCCTGTTGGTCGGCGTGGAGTCCGGCTCCAATGAAGTTCTGAAACGCATCCGCAAAGACATCAAGATCGAGCAGGTGTACGAAGTTGCTGAAAAGATGCTGAAGTTTGGCATTGCGGGGCATTTCCCCTTCATCGTCGGCTTCCCGGACGAGACCGACGCCCATATTCAGGCCACCTTGGATTGCGCCAAACGGCTGCGCTCGATGAGCCCGGACTTCCTCACCCCGATCTACTATTTCAAGCCCTACCCCGGCAGCGCGCTGGTGATCGAGGCGGTCGCGCGCGGATTCCGTCTGCCGGAAACGCTGGAGGCGTGGGCGCAATTCGACTATGTGGCCGGGGAACCGGGGCCGTGGGTCTCGCCCGAAAAGTTTGAGCTGATCGAGCGGTTCAAATTCTTTCACGAGCTCGCCTGGAAGCGCGTATCGCGGGGCAAGCGCTTCTTGCAGCGGCTCGCGCGCTATCGCTGCGACAAAGACAACTATCGCTGGCCGGTCGAGATGCTCTTTACTCGGTGGCTGGTGCCGGTGCAAAAATTATCATGAATGCGCTCAAACACATTTTGCTGATCAATCCAACGATCACCTCGCGGCGCAGCGCGCGCTTTCCGCTCGCCGTGCTGAATCTTTCTGCCTCGCTGGACGGCAGCTACGCCTCGAGCATCATCGACGGCAACATCGATCGCGATTTCGTCGCGACGACATTGAGGAGCCTCGCCGGCGGCGGCGTCGACGCGGTCGGTATCAGCGTCATGGGGGGTCCCCAGCTGCGCAGCGCCATCCGCGTCTCGCGGGAGATCCGGGCGCGCTTCCCGGGGGTGCCCATCATCTGGGGAGGTCATTTCCCCAGTATCTGTGCGGAACCGGCCCTCAACACGCCCTATCTGGACTATGCGATCCGCGGCCAGGGCGAAGAGACCCTGCGGGAAGTTTTAGACGCCATATTTGGCGGTGCGGAATTGGCCGCGATCGCGGGTCTGTCCTGGCGCTCGAGCGGTCAAATCGTTCACAACAAGAATCGCGCATTCTCCGCAGCCTCACTGACACGCACCCTGCCATACGAACGCGTCGGAGATCCGCGCAACTACCTGGCGAGGACCTTTCTGGGCCGGCGCACCACCGGCTACCAGGCAGCTCTCGGTTGTCGATTCCGTTGCACCTTTTGCGGCGTCGCCTCCATGTTTCGCGGTAAGACCGCCCTGCCCCCTGCGGCGCGGCTGGATCGGGACCTGAGTTATCTGACCACCCAGCTGGGCGTCGATGCAGTGCAATTTTTCGATCACAATTTCTTCGACCGCGAGCAGGATACGGCGCCGTTGCTCGAGGTGTTGGCCAAGCATCAGCTGCCGTGGTGGTGTTTTGCGCGATCGGATGCGCTGCTCAATTTGTCGGAACACTCGTGGGCCTTGGTGCGCAAAAGCCGCTTGCGAATGGCCTATATCGGAGCGGAATCCCCGAGCGATTGGCTGTTGCATGATGTGCGCAAGGGAACGAGCACGGATCAGACTTTGGCGGCGATTGAAAAGTGCCGCAGTAACGGCGTCATCCCGGAGCTGTCGTTCATGCTGGCGCCGCCCCACGATCCGGAAGGGGAAACCGAACGCACCTTCGATTTCATCCGGCACGTCAAGCGCATCCACCCCAAAACTGAAATCATGCTGTACATATACGCACCGCTGCCGCCCGCTCCGGGAAGCACGAATCTGCATGTCGAACGGGCCGTCGCCAATCTGCGCGACAGTGATGGGTCGCCCTTGATTTTTCCGACGACGGCGGACGGCTGGGCGGAACCTCAGTGGCTCTCTTATTGGTGCCACACCGATGTACCGTGGCTCAACGAACGTATGCGCCGCCGAATTCGCGATTTCACCACCGTGCTCGGGTGCCGGTTTCCCACGATCACGGATGTGCGCTCGCCCTACTGGGGTAAAACGGCCCTGCGCACGCTTGCGTCCTGGCGCTATCGCTTCCAACGTTACGAGCGTCCGTGGGAATTGGACTTTTCCAAGCGCTTCATCAAATTGTGGGATCCGCGGGTCTCGGGCCTTTGATGAGCCGCAATTTGTCCGCCGTCATCGAGACCAAACCGTGACAGGCCCGGAGGTGTCGGTAGTCGTGCCGACCTTCAATCGGCCGCAGTACTTGCGTGCGGCGATCGATTCGGTTTTCGCCCAAACCTTCACCGACTGGGAGCTCATCGTCGCCGATGACGGATCAGAAGGGGAAACGGCGGCCTACCTGGCGGCGCTGGCGAGTCGACCGAAGGTCAAGGTGCTTCGGTTAGCCCATACGGGTAATCCGGGCGCCGTACGCAACGCCGCCTGCCGGGCAGCGCAGGGCGACTACATCGCTTTTCTAGACTCCGACGACGTTTGGTTGCCCGAGAAGCTTGCGCTGCAGATCGCGTCCCTTCGCGCCCACCCGGAGCGCGGTTGGAGCCACACGGCATTCGCCGTGATCGACGAGTCCGGAGATCTGCTGCGTGGGGCGCGTGCACGGTGGTGGCCGGCTGTCGAGGGCTGGATCCTCGAGAGTTTGATCAAGATGGAACCCGTCATTGCAACCTCGAGCTTAATCGTGAGGCGACGGCTACTCGGACAAGTCGGAGGATTCGACCGCAAGTTGAGGATGTGTGAAGACTACGATTTGTTTCTCCGATTCGCCGGGTTGACCGAGATCGACGGAATTCGCGGGACGCTCCTGCACAAGCGCCGCCACGCAGAAAACTACTCTGACCTCACGATTGCCTTCGAGGATCGCGGGTACGCACTCGAGAAGATGCTCGTTGCGAGCACCGATCGCAGTTTGCGCTCGCTGCTGCGCCGGGAGCGCGCCAAGGCAGCCGCGGGCCTGGCGCGCAGTCAGGCGAGCGGCGGAGGCCGCTGGGCCGCCCTACGCACTGTCGTGAGAAGCTCACAGCATTCATGGGGCTATCGGGAATGGTGGCTCGGAAGTGCCAAGGCGGCCGCTCGCGCGGTAACACCATCGGGCGTTCTTCGCCTCGCGCGCGCCGTGGTCGGCCGCGGTCGAGGCTGACATGTCGGTACTGCTCACGCTGTGGCGTCTTCTCGATCATCGGCAACGTCGGCAGATCGTGGGATTGCAGCTACTGTCGATTGTGATGGCATTGTCGACGGTCGGCGGAATCGCCGCCGTGCTCCCGTTTTTTGCGGTCCTGGCGGATCCCCATGCGATCGAGCGCAACGCACTGCTGCGGGCGGTGTGGCAAAGAGCGCACCTCGACAGCGGCAGTTTCCCGGCTGTACTCGGTGTGGCGTTTGCCGCCGTCGTCATCATCGCCAACGCCGTGAATCTGTTCGGTTTCATGGCGATCAACCGATTTGCGGCACGGGTTGGCGATACCCTCAACGTTCGCTTGTTCGATGACTACGTTCATCGTGACTACGAATTCCACATTCGCAGCAAAAGCTCGACGCTCGCCAGCAGAGTCCAGGAAAGCGCGCGAGTGGCATCCGGATTCGTGCAGCAAGCCCTCATTCTGGTGACGAATCTTGTCACCATCGTGTGTGTCGCGGCCGCGGTGGTGCTCGTGAATCCCGCAGTTGCCGTGGTCGCCATCATTGGCCTCGGCGTGAGTTACGCGGCGATATACTTGAGCGCGCGCAGGCGCCTGCTGCGCAATGGACTGTCTGAGAGCCGCTACCACGCCGAGCGGGCCCGAACAGTCAACGAGGGTTTGAGGGCGATCCGGGAAGTCATGCTCGCGCAGGCCCGCGATTTCTTCGTGCGGCGATTCGCGGACCAGTCAAGATCGATCTCCCGGGCAGCGGTCAATACGCTGGCAATCTCGCAGACGCCCAAGTACGTCCTCGAATGCATCACCGTGGCTTGCCTGGTGGGTATCGCGCTCTATTTGCACGGGCGGTCAGATGCGGGTGGTCCGTGGATGGCTCAGCTGACCTTTGTCGTGTTCGCGGCCTATCGGCTGTTGCCTGCATTACAGCAGGCGTTTGCAGCCATTGTGAAGATTCGTGCCGATCGGACCGCGTTTGCCGGGATTGAGATTGACTTGGGGCGAGCGCCGCCCGAACGAAGGATCACTCGCGACGCCTTGGTGGAACGCACCTGGCGCGGCAGACCGCGCTGCGAAATACGCTTGCGCGAAGTGTCCTTCCGCTACTCGCCCGATCGACCGGCGGCCATTTCGGGCGCCTCACTGGTCATTCCCGCGGGTTCCATCGTCGGCTTCGTCGGCCCAAACGGCTCCGGCAAGACTACCCTGCTTGACCTGGTGAGCGGACTGCTCGTGCCGCAGTCCGGACACATCGAAGTCGACGGGGTGCGACTTGACCGCGCGAACTGCGTCGCGTGGCAGTCAACCATTGCCTACGTTCCGCAGCACGTAACCCTCTTCGAGGCGACACTCGCCCAGAACATCGCTTTCGGAACTCCGCACGCGCAGATCGACCGTGAGCGCCTGGAGTCCGCGGTGCGATTGGCGCGTCTCTCAGAATGCGTCGCCGCGCTGCCCAACGGTTACGACGAATGGTTGGGGGCAGAATGCGGCTTGAGTGGCGGACAGAGGCAGCGCCTCGCAATCGCGCGCGCGCTGTACCGTGACGCATCGCTTTTGATCCTGGACGAGGCGACCAGTTCGTTGGATGCTGCCGCGGAAGGCGAGATCACCGAGACGCTGGATCTGTTGCGGGCGAACAGAACCATCCTGATCATTGCCCACCGAACCAGCGCGCTTTCGTATTGCGATTTTGTCTTCGAGCTGAGGGATGGAAGGGTCGTAGGCAGCCCCGAGCACGGCCGGCTCCTGCCGGCGAATACCCGGGCTACAAGCATCTCCTAATCCGGGTGTCGAGTCATCGCAGCGCCCAAAGTATGCCAACCTCGAAACGAAATTCGCTCAATTCATTCTTTGGCCGCGCCTGGACAGTCGTCCTCTTGGCCGGCTTGGTCGCCTACATCCTCTACAAAGGCATCGTACCGGCACTGTCCGAAATAGATGCGGATTTCTCGGGCTATTTCGTTTCCGCGAAGATCGTAGTCGATGGGCAGAACACACAGAGACTCTACGACGATGACTGGTTTCGAGAGCAAATCCGCCGCTATGGATTGGAATCAGCAAAAAATCCCGGCAAGTTCGCCCCTTTTCCGCCCCCGACGGCCCTGCTCCTCATTCCTCTCACGCGCTTCGCGCCGCTCACGGCGCTGCGTATCGTGACCGCCGTGAGTGTCCTGTCCCTCATATGCTCGATATTTCTATTGGCGAGAATACTTGAGTGGAGTCCGGCCGATTCGGCACTGTTCATTTTGTCCTCCGGTTTCGCCATCATCAGCGGCGTGCGCTTCGGTCAGCCGTACATTCTCATTTCGATGTTTTGTATCCTCGGATACTACCTGTACCTCGTACGCAGGCCCTGGCTGGCGGGAATATGCTTTGGTCTGTTCGTGCCGATCAAATATTTTCCAGTCATCATCCTTGCCTACTTTGCGTTCCGGAAGGAATGGAAGGTAGTGATGGGTGGTGCCGTCTCGATTGCGGCTATCGGGCTCGTCAGCCTGGCTGTTTTGGGCTGGAAGGTGCATGAGGTCTTTCTTCTTTCGGTCTTGGGCAATCACCTGACCGGCCGTCTCAGCCTGCACGACCACACCGTTCCCTTCACCGCGGTGTACCAGTCGTTTGATACGTTGTTCGACCGATTGTTCGTGTTTGATGCCGTGCAAAATCCACAGCCGCTAATGACCGCGCCGGTCCTTCGGACGTTCAGCTTGATCGCTGTCAAAGGTTCAATCCTGCTCGTCGCTGTGGCGACATTGCTCAAGCTCGCACGAGTAGAATCCTCGCGGGCTGCCGCGCCTTCGATCGGACTTCTTGGGATGGTCTTGTTCTTGATCGCGCCGGCAACGGCAACCTACACCTGCGCGCTGCTTTGGCTGCCCATCGCATTGCTCATCAATTATTTCCTAGACCAAGGCACCCGCACGCCGGCCTACTTCCTCCTCGGGACGTACGCACTCATGGGATTCATTCCCTACCAATACGCCTACCCATTTGAAGGGCACGGCGGACTCTCTTTGTTGGCGTATCCGAGACTTTTCCTGCTTTTTGCGATGTTTGTCGGCTGCGTCTACTTCATTGCCTATCCGAGGCCGTCGGGCCAGCGAGGTGCCGCGCGCGATTCCGCGCTCGCAATACGCCCTTGAGGGTGTAAAATTTTTCGACGGTGCCAGTGGGATGAACAGGGAGATACGGTACAAGTGGAAATACCGCGCAAAATGTTGCGACACTATCTGGACGCGACTACTCGCGTAACACGAGCCGCTCAGACAGGGCTGCATCAGATCACGAATTCGAAAAGTCGGACTCGCACGGCAAACTCGGGATCGACGAGCTCCGATGGCGATCCACATGCGGGACCTGACGGTTTGGGGTACGTCGAGAGGACTCTCGCCGGCGCAGAATATTTCAAGCACATCACTTCGGTGGAATCGGATCGCCGGACGCGCGCGGCGTTTCAGGATCTCGTGTTGAGGATCGTCCGGCCGGGCGCAGCGCTGTTCGACTTCGGCGCAGGAGCCGGAATCGACGCGCGGTTTTTTGCCGAACGCGGCTTCACAGTCGAGGCCTATGATATCGATCCGAGAATGCGTGATTTCTTCGCCGAATATTGCCGTGATCTCCTCGAGACCGGGTGCATCACACTCAATTCCAGCGACTATAGGGAATTTGTGAACCTCGGGCCGCCGCTGAGTACGCGACGGAGCGACCTGGTCATCTGCAATTTCGCGCCGCTCAACCTGATTGGTGATCTGCAGGAGTTGTTTGCGAGGTTTGCCGCTCTGACGTCCCCGGACGGCCGCGTCCTGGCCAGCGTCCTGAATCCGTACTTCATCGGCGACCTGAAATTGAGATGGTGGTGGCGAAGTGCGCCGCGCCTGTGGCGCCGAGGTCACTTCTTCATGCCCGGCCCCCAGGCTCCGCATCACCGGCGACGGGTTGCTAATTTCGCCGCCGTGAGCGCGCCCCATTTCAGGCTTGCCCGCGTGTTCCCAGGAGTCCGCAGCAACAGCAGCCTGGGCGCGCGGCTGCAGTTCCTCAGCTGTCGTTATCTGTTTCTCCTGTTCGAAAAGACCGGATCGTAGGAACGTGCCTGACTAATGAACATGAGTTTACCCGTGCGCTTACAACGCTGGATTCGAGGCTTGCCGCAATGGTCGCCCGTGGGCGTGAAGCAGCCACAGCAGGCTGTCCGGATACGAATGTCCAGTGCCCGCGGCGAGTGTGATATCACCTGCGGTATCGTCGTCGCGGCTCTCAAACCGCTGACTCTCGCGATAGCCGTGACCGAGCAGACCCGCTCCGTGCTCGCAGACCGCACGGGTCCGCACCTGCAGTTTATCGATCTCGAGTCAGGTCGGACAGTGGGCACGCTGCAGCTGAACCACCTGCGCGATTGGGACACTTCCGGATTTACGCTCGGAATATTTGAAGTCCGCGACGGAAGACAGCGGTGCCTCCGCTGGCCCTACCGCAGTTGGAACCGCTGGTTGCAAAACCGCGCGATGCAAAAAAACACGAATTCTGACAATTTCTCCATGCCGCCGGAATCCGTGCAACAGTTGATGATCTTCTACATTTGTCCGCGGCCCGTGGTACTGGTGTCCGTTGACGATGGCCGCCATAGCAACTTATTTCCGATGGATCTGATCGGGCCTGTTGCGGCGGACCGATTCACCCTCGCGCTTCGCAGTACGAGCCAGTCGGTACCAACGATGAAGAGCGCGCGCCGGGTGGCGCTTGCGGATATTCCCGCCAGCGCCCGCAGCACCGCCTACAAGCTCGGTGTTCATCACAAGAACGTGGCGGTTGACTGGGATCAGCTCCCCTTTGGCATCCGGCGCTCGCCAAACTTCGGACTGCCGTATCCGGAAATCGCGCTGCGCCTGCGCGAAGTCGAGATCCTGGATTTTGATGCCATAGGCTCACACACGTTTTTTGTGACTCGAATCGCGTCTGAGCTTGCGGTTGCAGAGGCGCCTCGTTTCTTTCACACCAGCGGAATCTATCAACATTACAGAACCCGTCATGGATACCCGTTTGCGGCCGCGCCCTGATGCCTCGACGGCGTCTAGCGCATCAGAATTCGCTACGCAGCCAGCGAACTTTGTTCGCGATTGAACCGATCCGGCAACCAGGCTTTGAAGCCCTTGCGTAGTTCTTGCCAAAAGACCCAGTAGGGCGTCAGAAAATAGTTGCGAAATACGCCCACCGCGGTGCCGCTGGTGTTGAAAGGGTTGGCATCGAGTCCGAGCGGGATGCCGGCCACGGCCGACGCATCACAGGTCGCATAGGTTCCGAAAAGTCGATCCCAGATGACCAGATCGAATGTAAAGTTTTTGTCGTGATAAAGGGGAGATGCGGCATGGTGCAGCCGGTGCATTCTGGGTGATACGAGTAGCCAGCGGCCAATCCAACCATAATCCGTGGTCAGGTTGGAATGGCAGAGATACATGTTGAAACTCGTGAAGATGCGAAAAGCGGCGTAAATCGCCACCATCACGAATGCCACGCTACCCAGGGCAGGCTTCGTGGCGGTCGGATCGCTCAACAGCACCGCGGGGATGAACAGAAGCGCTTCTTCCACTCCTTTTGCCAGCACTGTGCGGCGCTCCGAGGTAAAAATCGACATGCGGTCCGCTGAATGATGAAACTTATGCAGCGCCCAGAGAGCCGGGATCGTATGTTCGAGTCTGTGCATCCAGTAGCTGATGAAGGAGTGAAACAACACCAGGATCGCGACCTGGATGCCCCACAACGGCAGGAAGTGCGTAAGCGAGAGATTCTCAGGTTTCAATGCATGAGTATCGATCGCATAAAGAAGTCCGAGCGATAGTATGTAGCCAACGCCCCGCAGGGGCAGCAGACTCATCGCAATCGAAAGCGCGTCCAGTTTCACCGACGCACGCGCCTCCCACAGGGTCTTGAGCGACGAGCGAGACCAGCCCACCAGCAGCAATTCAAATAGAAATGCCGTCACCATCGTCACGATCTTGGCGGGTATCGCCAATAGGAGGGCCAGCAGGACGTACATCGGTACGCCGCGATGTTCGCTGATGAAATGTTCCAGGTGGCCGCGCGCGGCAGGCAACAGAATCAGCCCGCATACGAAAATCAAGCAGAACAACCAGGCCAAAAGCTTGATTTTTCGCATGCGTTATTATATCAGCGCGAGCGGCGGCCGAACAATTCGCCGACCAATGCGTGGTGCTGAATGCGGCCGCCGGCTTGCCTCGGATTGGCTCATGGCTTGGCCTGAAAAAGCGTCGATTGCATGCCTACCGTTTTGTCCTTCGAGTGGAATACCCGGCGAATTAGCATATTCACCGGTTCTTCATAAGCAACAAACAATAGAATCGAGGCGAACCACGTAGCGATCAGCGTGACAAAAACATAAAGAGGCCGGAGACCGCCCCGGGACAACAATAACGGAACGCCAATGTAGTTTATGACCAGCGTGTGCAGCAAATAGAAAGAATAAGAACTCCGCCCGAGCAATCCAGCGGTGTTGGAAGACAGAAGCCGTGACAGGACGGTTTTCTCACGTATGAGTCCCCAATAAAGTACGGCAATGGGCAAAGGGATCAGAAAATTATTGATCAAGATGATTGCGCCGAAATGAGTTGGAACATGCCGATAGACGCCGATCATGGCGACCACCAACAACAACACGCCCGCGAGGCCGGCCATCGTGTACTTGCTTCCCGGCGCATGAGTTGACTGCTGCTTTTCCAACCGCATCAAGGCGAGCGCCAGGTAGAAGCCGGCAAAGAACTCGGCAAAATGACCAAAGAATGTGGTTGTCAAAACGAATGAGGGGGTCCCCAGGAAGGAGATCCCCAGCTTTGAAATTACCAGGGCCGCCGATAGAAAAACGCATCCCAACGCAAAAGGGATCCAGAAATTATGACGCCTGGCAAGAATCATGAAAAGCGGCGCCAGGAAATAAAAACATTCCTCCACGGTCAACGACCAGCTGGGTTGAATGATGATCTCGGTGCCGTGAAAAAGCGCATGTGTCAGGGTGTAGTTCGTGACGAGCGTCCAGGGACGGAAATCGTGCTGCAGGCAAACAGCGATACTCAGCAACAAAAAATAGACCGGATAGATGCGCGCAAATCGGTTCACGAAGTATTTTGATAACCATTGGCGTTTCATCTCAGCTTGCTCGTAATAAATCCGAACAATGAGAAAGCCGCTCAACGCGAAGAAAAATGCCATGACGTTGATTGTGATATGCGCGTCGACCCATGGCGGGAAATGGTCGAGGAAAACGACCGTGGCGCCGAGCGCCCTGACGCCAGTCAAGGCGGGATACCGTTCACTTCCGAGTTTTATTCGCGGGAAAAATTGCATCGGCTTCCGTCGCGTTGATTATGGAACTTCTCCGACCGCCATCGTGAAAGTCTGCAAAAAGTGGAAGTCTGCGCGACGCAGCGCATACGCCGGATGCGCAGGATCGCAGAGGGCGGTGAGTTCAGCGTAGTCCTTCCCGGACAGGTACGGCCGCAGACGATCGCCCCACGTACCACGGAATATCGCCTCGAGCAGGTAGGCCTCATCCGCGGGATTAAGCGCAGACACGCGCTCGATCATGATGGATTGCACTTTTACGTTGCGCAGAGCGGCGTTACGCAGTAATCCCACGATTGAACGCGTGTTCGCCAGATCACGCTCCGAAAGACCATAGCGGTTGCGGTAGTAGCGGCGCACCGCCTCGTTTGTCAGCCGTTCGAGCCTCGAGTCCCATGCGAAGAACATGTCCGGCAACAAAGAGCTTTGGCCCAACGCGATGCGGCCGCCAGGACGCAGTAGGCTTGCCAGGACTCGTACACCCGCCAGTGGTTCGTGCAAATGATTGATCGTATTCACGGACCAGATGAAATCGAAGTCCCGAGGCTCCAGAGGCGGTCGGCGCATATCGGCTTGCAATACCAATACTTCGTCAGAAACGATGGCGCGAGCTGCGGCGACGTGCGCCGCGGCGAGGTCAATGCCGACGACGCTACCCTGCGGAGCAACGGCATCGGATAGCCATCGCAATGCCTCGCCCGTCCCGCATCCTGCATCGAGGACCCGCATGCCCTGTTTTAGTCCGATGCCGGCGATTGCGCGGCGCAGTTCGGGCTCGGCGAACGCGTTAAACAGCCGCAGCTTACGTGAGTAGTCCCGCCCCGTCGTGTCGCCGAGAAGACCGGTGGCGCCGCGGTCATCGATATCTCCGGCGGTCTCCTTCATTCGAACCGGGGCCGCAGGCGTTGTAAGCGGTACTTCAAGTCCGCGGCGATCAATGCCGGAGGATCACGGAAAAGTCGAATCTTTTTGCCTTGACTGAATGAGCGCGCGCAATAGTTGACCGGAATCTCCAGCGGCCGATAGCCCTTCAGCACGAGTTTGATGACGAGTTCATGATCGAAATCGAAACCGTTGCATTCGAACTCGAGCCCGTAGAGGCAGTCGCGCCGAAAGACCTTGAACATGGTGAAAGGATCTTTCATGTTTTGGCGGTACAAGACATTGATCAGACCCGCCAGCAGCACGTGCGCGATGTTGAGCACGTCGCCAAGCAGGCGCTGCTGCGGGAATCTGCGCATCCTGAAGCGGCCCCCGTGCCGGCATCCTAGTACAAAGGCCGCGCGATTCGCGAGCAGCGGTTCGAGCAGAGCGTCGTAGTCATTCAGGTCGTACTCGAGGTCCGCGTCCTGAATCAGCACGATATCGCCGGTGGCCACGGCCAAGCCGGCACGCACGGCGTGGCCCTTGCCGCGCGGACGATCCTCATAGATGATTCTCACCCCGGGCGTGGCCGCAAAGCCTGCAACCAGTTCGCGCGTTCCGTCGCTCGAATTGCTCTCGATGAGGATGATCTCGCGCTCGAGTCCCAAGTGATCCAGGCGCTTCGCGAGCAACGTCCGCATCAGTTCGGGAAAGGTATCCTTTTCGTTGAACACCGGCACCAGAATCGAACAGGTCCTGATGGTGGGCGCGGCGAAACCGCGCTGCGCCGAAACGCACAAGCGCTTGCGGTGAGAATGCATCCACACGCGGTTATAGCCGAGCCGCAGCAGCGACAGGTGTGCCGAATCCCGATGGTCTGCATCGTGCGCCGGTCTCGAGCCGCGGGCAAGCGGACTGAGCGCCACAAGCAAGGTGCCCGGCGCCAGCCGCGGTGCGATTGCCGCGAGCGTCGACTCGAACTGACCGGGAGAGCCGTCAAGAATCAAGACGATGGCAGCGAAGCCGCCGCGACTCGCCAACGCCGGCGCCTCGTTGAGGGCACCGCAAGTGAGTTGGAACTGGGGCGCGGCTTCATGCCCGCCCCCGCCGGCGGCACTGGCAGTCAGCAGTAGGACCGGCCCCCGCGCCACGCCGCGCAGACGCAAAACATCCACCACCTCGCGTGGTAATTCAGCGCCTGCGGCGACCCGGGGTCGATCGGCGCTCCGGCGCCGATCCGCAAGAGGTTCGACGCAGACCGAATTGCTGTCAACCGTCATGGCAAGCGCCTCTTCGCGAAAACGATGTGCGTCATGACGAGGAAATTGAAGACCATGGTGCATCCTGTGGAGACCATGACGGCAATGTAAGGCGAAATCGACACGCGGGACGCCAGAGCGACGATGGTCTGCATGAGCACAAAA
>DATNKC010000233.1:0-4773 GCA_035603615.1 Steroidobacteraceae bacterium
CAAGGCTTTGGAATAGTCGGGTACGGGCACATCGACGCTGGTGGAGTCGCGCGGATCGAATCCGGCCATCACTTGCAGGACCGCTGCCGCATCGCCGGCGCTCCGCGCGAACACGCCGGCCTGGTCGAGACTGGACGCGAAGGCAATCATGCCGTAGCGGGACACACGGCCGTAGGTGGGTTTCAGTCCGGTCACGCCGGTCAAGGCGGCCGGCTGGCGAATCGAGCCGCCCGTGTCGGTGCCCGTGGCAAACGGGGTCAGGCGGGCGGCGGTGGCGGCGGCCGAGCCGCCCGAGGAGCCGCCGGGGACCTTGGCAGTATCCCAGGGATTCTTGACCGGCCCGTAATAGCTGGTCTCGTTGGAGGAGCCCATGGCGAACTCGTCCATGTTGGATTTGCCCAGCATGACCGTGCCGGCCGCCTTGAGGCGAGCCACCACGGTGGCATCGTAGGGCGCCACGAAGTTATCCAACATGCGCGAGCCGCAGCTGGTCCGGACCCCGTCCGTGCAGAAAATATCTTTATGAATGAGGGGGATGCCGAGCAACGGACCCCTCTCCCCGGCGCTCAAGCGGGCATCGGCGGCCGCCGCATCGGCCAGCGCCTGCTTCGCGGTCAAGGTGATCATGGCGTTGAGCGCAGGATTCAACCGCTCGATCCGCCCCAAGAAGTGCTGGGTGAGTTCCACGCTGGAAATCTGCCGCTTGGCAAGGCGGTCGGCGAGTTCGCCGATGAATAGGTTATGCATCCGACAAGAATAGCCTAAGGATTACTCGATCACCCGCGGCACCACGTAGAGGCCGGCGGTCACGGCGGGCGCGTTGTGTTGATATTTCTCGTGGTTGTCGCTCTCCGAGACCACGTCGGCTCGCAGGCGTTGATGCTGGCCATCGAGCGGATGCGCCATGGGCAGCACGCCTTCGGTGTCGGCGCGCGACAACTCATCGACGAAATCGACGATGCTCGACAAGCTGTTCACGTACACCGGCATCTCTTGCGCAGTGATGGACAGCCGCGCAAGGTGCGCGATTTTTTCAACGTCTTGACGGGTCAGGCTCATAGGGTTGGTGCTCAAAATGCGCAGCAACTCACGCAATTTAAGCGTAGGGGATGATACACGTTGCCTTGTGATATGTCGTGTCGGTTGTTACATTAGCCGATCTTTTTTTAACCCCAAAAGTTTACGAAAAAACCCCCATGTTCAAACGCCTTAGAGGTTATTTCTCCAATGACCTCTCAATCGATCTTGGCACTGCCAACACCCTCATTTACGTCCGCGAGCGCGGTATTGTTCTGAACGAACCCTCGGTGGTGGCGGTGCAGGATGAGCCGACGCGGGGCGGCAAAATCATCGTCGCCGTCGGGGTCGAAGCCAAGAACATGTTGGGCCGCACGCCTGGCCATATCACGGCGGTTCGGCCCATGAAGGACGGGGTGATCGCGGATTTCACCTATACCGAGAAAATGCTGCAGTACTTCATCAAAAAGGTGCACGGCAACCGGTTTTTGAGTCCTTCTCCCAGAGTGCTGGTATGCGTCCCCTTCGGCTCCACCCAGGTCGAGCGGCGCGCCATCAAGGAATCCGCCGAGGGCGCGGGCGCACGCAGCGTGGACATCGTCCCCGAGCCGATGGCCGCGGCCGTGGGGGCAGGTCTGCCCGTCCAAGAGGCACGCGGTTCCATGGTCTTGGACATCGGCGGCGGCACCTCGGAGGTCGCGGTCATCTCCTTGAACGGCATCGTTTACGCCGCCAGCGTGCGCATCGGCGGCGACAAGTTCGACGAAGCCATCACCAACTATGTGCGCCGCAATTACGGCATCTTGATCGGCGAAGCCACGGCGGAGCGCATCAAGCTGGAAATCGGCTCTGCCTATCCGGGCCAAACGGTGCGCGAAATTTCCGTCAAGGGGCGCAACCTGTCGGAAGGCGTACCCCGCAGTTTCACTTTGAACTCCAACGAGATTCTCGAGGCGCTGCAAGAACCGCTGCAAGGCATCGTCGGGGCGGTCAAGCAGGCGCTGGAACAAACACCGCCCGAACTCGGCGCCGACGTCGCGGAACGCGGCATCGTACTGACCGGCGGCGGCGCGTTGCTGCGCGACGTCGATAAGTTGCTGATGGAGGAAACCGGTTTGCCCGTGGTGATCGCGGATGACCCTCTCACCTGCGTGGCGCGCGGCGGCGGGCGAATCCTCGAGCTGACCGAGGAACACGGACCCGGCATTTTCGGACTGGAGTAATGCAAGCGACGAGGGATTTTTCCGCCCATGGTCGCCTTTCGTAGTACCGACGCCTCCGGTCGGACCACGGGACTGTTGTTCCGCTGCGTGCTGTACTCCTTGATCGCTCTCGCGCTGATCATCGTTGATAAGCGCTACGCCCACCTGGTAAAAATCCGCCAATTTCTGTCGGTGGTCGCCTATCCGGTGCAAGTGGCGGTCGCCTCGCCCTTTGAAGGCTGGCACTGGTTTCGCGACAACGTGACCACCCGCGACGCTTTGCGCGCCGACAAGACCAAGCTCGAAGCGGAGCTGCGCGTGGCGCAGTTCAGGCTGCAGCGCTATGAGGCGCTGGAAGCCGAGACCCAGAGGCTGCGCGCATTACGCGATAATACCGCCGGCGTGACAGACCGATTTGTCATTGGCGACATCATGAACGTCGACCTCGATGCCTTTCGCGAGCGGGTCTTGGTGGACAAAGGCGCGGGCGACGGCGTTTATGTAGGACAGGCCGTGCTCGATTCGGGCGGTGTGTTCGGCCAGGTTGCGCGCGTCGGGCAGCTCACCAGCGAGGTGATTCTGGTCAGCGATGCGGCGCACGCGATTCCCGTGCAGATCAATCGTAATGGCTTGCGCACGGTGGCGGTGGGGACCGGCGATACCAATCGGCTGAAGCTGCCCTACCTGCCCACCAGCGCGGACGTGGTAGCCGGCGATCTACTGGTGACGTCCGGCCTCGGCGGCGGATTTCCGGCGGGCTACCCGGTTGGCACCATCGCGGAGGTCAAGCGTGATCCGGCGCAATCGCTCGCCGACGTCGACGTCAAACCCGCGGCGGCACTCGATCGTTCCAGGGAACTGCTCTTCGTGTGGCTCAAACCCCAAGCCGCGGAATTGCCGCCGCCGGCCAAGCCCGCCCCGGTGACGAAGAAATGATGCGCGACACGCGAATCCGGCGCATGCCCATGGCGCTGTCCGCGCTGGTCGCACTCGCGCTGGCGATCCTGCCCTTGCCGGCGGTGCTCGATGCGTTTCGCCCCGACTTTCTGGTATTGGTGGTGTTTTATTGGTGCATCGAATCGCCCCGCGCCGGCGGACTGTCATTGGCCTTCTTCGCAGGGTTGGCGCTCGATGTGATTCAGGGCGTCGTGCTGGGACAGCACGCGCTCGCGCTCACGCTCATGGGCGCCTGGGCCACGCACCTGCGGCTGCGGATTCGGGTTTTCTCGATGCTGTCGCAATGTCTCGTGGTGTTCATGCTGCTCACGGGCTATCAATTCATTGTTTTTTGGGTCGACGGCGCCACCGGCAATCCGGTGACCAACTTCAGCCGCTGGCTCGCGCCCATCATCGGTGCGCTGCTGTGGCCGGTGCTCATCAGTTTCATGGGCAAATTGCATGAGCGGTAAACCATGATCTACGATGAATTCTCGCCCTCGCGCACGCGCCGCACCCTGACCGCCGGGGGCCGCACGCTGCGTGCGCTGGGATTGGACGGTCCCTTGACCGGCGTGTTGGCCATCATCGTCGTGATCGGCATTTTGGTGGTGTACAGCGCCTCGGGCCAGAACTGGAAAATGGTGCAGCACCATTTGGTGAACATCGGCATCGCGGTGGCGGCCATGCTGGCGCTCGCCAAATTCGCAACGCCGCAATACCTGCGAATGTTCGCGCCGATCGCCTATGTGATCGGCGTGCTGCTGTTGATCGTGGTCGACGTCACAGGACATGTGGGCAAAGGCGCGCAGCGTTGGCTCGACATCGGCTTCATGCGCTTTCAGCCGTCCGAGATCATGAAGCTCGCGGTGCCGATGGCATGCGCCTGGTACATGCACGAACGGACGTTGCCGCCGACCTTTTTGGATCTGATCGTCATGGGAGTCTTGATCGCCATCCCAACGGCCATGATCGTGACGCAGCCGGATTTGGGCACGGCGTTGCTGATCGCGGCCTCCGGCCTCATCGTCATGCTGCTGGCGGGATTGCAGATCCGGCTGATCCTCATCGCCATTCCGCTCCTGGGTGCCGCCGCTTGGGGTGCGTGGCATTTCATCCACGACTATCAGCGCCAGCGTATTTTGACCTTTCTCAATCCGGAAACCGACCGCCTGGGCGCCGGCTATCACATCATCCAGTCGCAAATCGCCATCGGCTCCGGCGGCCTGTTCGGAAAGGGCTACATGAACGGCAGCCAGGCGCAGCTCGAGTTTCTCCCCGAGCGCTCCACGGACTTCATCTTCGCGGTCATCGGCGAGGAATTCGGTCTGCTGGGACAGCTGTTGATTCTGTCGTTGTACGGCGTGGTCATCGGCCGCGCCCTGTACCTGGCCATGCAGGCGCAAGGGACATTCGCGCGCTTGACCGGCGGGGCTGTCGCCTTGAGCTTCTTCGTGTATGTGTTCGTCAACTCAGGCATGGTCAGCGGCATCTTGCCGGTGGTCGGCGTTCCGTTGCCCCTGATCAGCTACGGCGGCACCTCCATGGTCACGCTGCTGGCCGGCTTCGGCATCCTCATGTCGCTGCATTCACACCGCAAGCTGATAGGGTCTTGACG
>DATNKC010000234.1:0-9421 GCA_035603615.1 Steroidobacteraceae bacterium
CTGCTCCCAGTGGTCAGTGCGTGCCTTGCGATCGTGTATCGGAATTGGGGGCCGCGCTGGACGGCTGTTTGTCTGCTGCTGTCGCTGCTCGCCGCCGCAGCGTGGATTGTACGAGCCATCCGCGCCTACGATGCCCGTTGGTTGACACGGCGCATGAACAGCTCAGTACCGGCGTTCGAAGACAGTGCCGAACTTTTGGTGAACGGCGGCGGCACTCATGGACCCTCGCTCGGCGCGTTGGCTCCGCTACAGCGGGTCCGCCTGCAGAAGCGCCTGCTGGATGCCAACCTGCCCGATCTGCGGCCCGCCTATCCGCGCCGTGCACTACTGATCACTTGGAGTGGCGCGCTGCTGCTCAGCTTATTTCTGCTGATCGCGCCAAATATTCTGCAGCGCCTAAGCGCCCTGGCGCCATCGCCATCGCAATCGCAGGCCACACCAGGCGCATTGATCGCAGCGAAGCTGCACATCACACCCCCGCCATACACCCAGCTCCCCGAACAGGAGTTAGCCTCGCTCGATGGGCAAGTTCCCGAAGGAAGCCAGGTCGCCTTCGAGCTGCGTTTCGGATCGAATGTGACACGTGCGGCAATCGTGTTTGACGATGCGGACCGCCTTGATCTTCATCGGGATGGCGAATCCTGGAAGGGCGATCGAGTGTTGATGATTCCCACTCTGTTTCGCTTGCAACTCGAGGCAGCGGACTCAGAACTCGCAGCGGCCGCGCAGCCCCTGCATCGACTCGATGTTATCCCCGACCGGGCGCCCGAAATCATCGTCCGCTCTCCGGAACGAACTTTGAGCCTCGCCACACCCGGTCAGAAGACTTGGGATTTGGTATTTGATGCAAACGATGATTACGGACTCGAGGCGGCGCATCTGTCGATCGCGCATGCCCAGGGAACAGGCGAAAACATCAAGACGACGCAGCAATCTCTCGAACTGGAGGGCAAAGGCGATGCGCGTCACCGGACATATCGCAAGTCGTTGGATCTTGCGGCCCTGGGATTTGCCGAAGGCGATGACGTGATTGTCCGTCTGAGCGTCGCGGACAATCATCCCTCGCACCCTAACCTCACCCAGAGCGAAAGCCTCATCCTGCGGTGGCCGGCGCACGTGGAAGCGCAAAGCGTCGGGATGGAGGGTCTTGTTCAAAAGACACTGCCAGCCTACTTCGCAAGCGAGCGGCAAATCATCATCGACAGCGAGGCTTTGCAAGCGCAGCGCGCTGATTTTGAAGCAAAGCGCTTCGCGTCGCGTGCCGATGAACTCGGCGTGGAACAAAAAGTGCTGAGGCTCCGCTACGGAGAATTTCTCGGCGAGGAGTCCGAGCGTAGCGCACAGCGCGACGAGGATACGGTCGCTGTCTCGAAGAGTTTTGGCGATGCCGGCAACATCACCAGTGAATACGGGCATATGCACGACCGGCCCGAGGCTGCGACTTTGTTTGATCCGGAGACGCGCCGTATTTTGAAGGCTGCGCTCAACGAAATGTGGCAGGCGGAACTGCATCTACGGCAAGCCGCCCCCGATGAGGCCCTCCCTTACGAATACAAGGCGCTCGACTACATCAAGCAAATTCAGCAGGCCGAACGGATTTATCTGGCGCGCGCCGGGGTGCAGTTGCCGCAAGTCGACTCGGAGCGGCGTTTGACCGGTGAACGGGCGGGATTGAGCGACCGCGAGCTACTGGCATCGCGGCAAACCACTGACGATTTGACGATTTTAACAATGTGGCAAAGTTTGCACGGCCTAGGCACGCCAGACTGGCCCGGCTTGACCGCCTGGGCGCGCCAGCATCAAGCCACCCTTCCCGACGCACTCGGACTGCTGGCGAGCATCGACCGTCTGCAACGCGACCAAAGCTGCACCTCATGCCGTGACGATCTCATCAAAATGCTATGGCCGCTGCTACCGCGACCCGGAGCCGCCTTGCAACCGCGTCGCGTGCCGGATGCTCAAGGTAGAGCGTACTTAGAGGCCCTCGCCGCGCCTGCGGCTCCGGCGCCATGATCCTCGCCGTCCCAGACGCGCCGCTTTGGGTCGCGGGCGCCTTGAGCTTGGCTACCGCCGTGTCGAGCTGGCGCAAACTCATCCGAGGCCAGCGCGATCTATCGCTGTGGTTGCAAGTGCCTGCTGCTGTGCTTTTGTATTTTGCGTTATTTCCTCCCCACGTCAGCCTGCGCGCCGATTCACTCACGGTGATGACACCGACCCTCGGGGTCTCGCCGCAGAGCTCAGTGCCGCACGACGCGTCCATCATTGCGCTACCGGGAGCGAAGGCGCCCGTGAAGGCCGAAGCAGTACCTGACCTTGCCACAGCGCTAAGAGCGCACCCGTCAGTCAACCAGCTGACGATTGTTGGCGGTGGCCTGCCCGCGCGAGACCGTGAGGCCGCGGTCGGTCGCACCATCGCGTTTCTGGCTGCGCCCGATTACGGACTGCTGGAATTGCACGTGCCCAACACAGTGCCGCTGGGTCGGCAATGGGTGTTGTCGGGACGAGCGGCTTCGAGCACGCGTCGCGTCGAACTGCTGGATCCCTCAGGAAGCATCGTCGATAAGGCTGACGTTGACGCAGCCGGGCGCTTTAAGTTGTCGGCAGCAGCGCGCGGCATCGGCAACACACGCTTCGAGTTGCGTGTGCTCGGCGACAAAAACCTCCTTCAGGACACCCTTTCGATCCCGCTTACTATCGTCAGCGGTGAATCCATTAGCGTCATCGCGCGCTTCGGCACGCCAAATCCCGAGCTCAAATACTGGCAGCGCTGGGCGCTGGACGCAGGCTTGAACGTCGCTCTTTCCGCAGGGCTGTCCGAAGGGGTTAATCTGAACGCAGGCGATGTACACCTGACGCCTGCAGCGCTCTCGCACACTGATGTTGTGATGATCGATTCACGCGCATGGGCTACGCTTGAGCCAAGCGAGAAGTCCGCGCTGCGGACTGCCGTCGATCAGGGTCTTGGCTTGCTTCTGCGAGCCGATGCGCCGTTGGCAGCACAGTCGATCACCGACTGGGGCGGCTTGGGCTTCAGCTTGTCGGGCACTTCGGCGCCGACCAGCGTCATCCTCGATCGGTATCTTAACCTGCGCGACCACACCCCCTTCACCGCGGCGGGTGCGACCTTCTCCCAGTCGACCGGCGCTGTGCAATTCAAGGCCGATGATGGCACGCCCTTGGCCTGGTGGCACGATCAGGGTCGAGGACGTGTCGCCCTGTGGCGTCTCATCGATAGCTATCGGCTCACGCTATTGGGCGATCAAGACCGATATGCGAATCTTTGGGCGAGTACTCTGGAAATGCTCGCACGGCCGCGCGCGCCGCCGCCTCCCGGCCCGCAACTTCCCGAGAACAACTGGGTCTTGGAGCGCGCGGTATTCTGCGGCCTGCGAGGCAGCGCCAGCGTTCGTGCGCCAGACGATCAATGGCTGGCATTGACCGTGGGCGCCGATGCATGCGCCGCCTTTTGGCCCGCCGTCCCGGGCTGGCACAGCCTAAAGAGCGCGGGCTCCGAGTGGCCGTTCTATGTACGCGCCGCCGATGATGGCCGTACGCTCCATGCCGCCCTGGATGCGGGTGCAACCTCCGCGCTGCTCGCCCCAACCCCCGACGCATCGCAAATCGGCGCACCCGCGGCTGCGCCTGCGAAGACTTTACAGACCCCCATGGCGAGCTGGCCATGGTTTCTTCTCTGGCTCGCGGCGACCTCTGTCATTTGGTGGCAGGAACGGCGTCAAGACAAAATCGATCGAAACAGGGCCGGCTGAGGATGCGCCGACGCATCCATCCTCCCGTCGCGTCCGCCGGTGGTTCCATCACTTGGCAATTCCCGCCAGAAAACTGGACACATGCTCGTTTAAGAATTTTCCGTCCGCCGGTGATGCGCCGGCGCCGGCCGGATGCCCCCAGAGAGAGGGAATGATCGTCAGCGTGCAATGGGGAATGAAGGCCGCTTCATAGCGCGCATCGGTCACCGGAAAGTACAGGTCCGTTTGCGAGGGCATGTACAGCACCGGTACTTTGATGGAGCGCAGCGCCGCCTCGACGTCTTTAAAGGGCGGGGTTTTGCCGACGTCATGGGTTTCCCAGGTGCGCATGTGCAGGATCAAATTATTGGCGTCGGCGCCGGGAATGAAATTCGTTCGAAAGTGATCCACCACCTCATCGAAGTTTTTGCCTAAGGAATCATTGGTCCGCCACAGCTCCTGGCGCCACCACTCCTGCGAGAACAGCCAACCCGTCCATACCAGGGAGAATGCTTGAATGCCCTTGGTCGGCTGAGTGGTGTAGTCGCCGCCGTTGAACACCGGGTCCGCGGTCAGGGCGGCAATTTGGCCTTCGAGCCTGACGATGCCGTGGCCATAGGTCTTGGCCGTTCCCGAGGTTGCCACGATGCCGTCCATATAGTCCGGATAGCTCACCGCCCATTGGAATGCCTGCTGCGCGCCCATGGAGAATCCGATGACGGCGCGCAGATGCTGCACGTGCAGCTGTTCGGTCAGCATTCGGTGCACGGCCTCGACGTTGTCGCGGATGCTCGTGACGGGGAATCGCGGTCCGTGAAACGGTTCCGGCGTGTTGCTGGGCGAGGATGAGCGGCCGTTGCCGAATAACTCACTGGTGATGAGAAATAACTTCTTCGGATCCAGCGCCTTGCCGGGCCCGATCAGCCAACCATAGCCGTGCATCTCCGCCATGTAGTGCGACGGCAGGAGGATGGCGTTGTCACCTTTTGCGTTCAACTTGCCATAGGTGCCGTAGACGATGTGCGCCTCGGGAAGCACAGTGCCGCTTTCCGTCTTGAAATTCTTGATGATGAATTCGTGTTGGACCGGCTCCGCGTCGGGGGCGGCCTGCGCCCGCACCAGTTGCACGCCGAGTAACGCGATGATCAGCGGAATAAAACGCACGATGCTCTCCCAAGATAAAGGAATTATTTGAAAAGATATTGATCGGATCGGCGTGGGTAATCGCGGCCTCGATCGGGGCGGTGCATTCACTCCGACGTGCGGACACCGTGGGCTATCTGTCATAAATACACAATTCCCTCGATATAATCCACTTGCATCATCTGAGCATGTCGAACGGAATCAAGTCGGGTGTTTCGAAGGCGCGATGGTCGCATGGAACCGTAGCAGCCTTGGTTGTGGCGGCATGCGCTGCCTCGGGCGTCGCCTGCGCAGACACGGTGACCTTTGACTGGGTCCAGACCGGGGGCTCCATGACAGCCACCGGAGCACTGACGATCACCTCGTCACTGATAACGGCCGCTGACGTTGCGGGCACTACTCAATTCAATATCACCGCGTTCGACCTGCCGGCGGGGGAGAGCTTTACGAGCGAGCTCACTTCGCTGACGTTCACATTGGGCGGACAAACCCTCACTGCAGCCAATCTGACGGGAAACAGCACGGGCTGGACGGACCATTTCGGCGGCGAAGCTATGAACGTGCTCGAGAGCACGTGGACCGCGTCCAAGACGGTCGGCGCCGGCACCGGCACCTTGTCTATGATGGCCAATTCAACGCCCACCGCCGATGGTGCTCTCGTGACTGCCACCATGGGCACCGACACAGCCATGGGCCAATGGAAGCTGGTGACGCCTGTGCCCTTGCCGGCGAGTGCATGGCTGCTGGTTGGGGGCCTAGGCGCTCTATTTGCATTTCGCCGCCGCGCGATTCAGGGATGATGGCGTAAGCCCGCGACCGCCCGACGAGGCTGTTATCCGTGCCCACGAGAACGGCCCGACGTTCGTGAAGTTTGCGACGCGGCGTTGACCGCAACGGGCAGCCCGGCGTTAAATATTGTTCTAGGCAGTCAGCCGTAGCATCGGAGAGTCAGCCATGCGCAGCATCGCGTTCGCCCCGGCATTCCTGATCATTGGCTCGTTCGCACTGGCGAACGGCGCGCCGAGGGTCGATCTCGACCGACCCGGCGTTTTAGACGAGCTAAAACAGCAGCATCCACAACGGTACCAAGGCGTTAGCGCCCTGCTTCGTGCCTCCGAGCACGCTCCGTGCCAAGGCAGCGAGATGGCGGTGCTCAAAACTCGTCTCAACGTCAAAGATCTCGAGTGCGGGATGATGCTGTTCACGAGCTATCCGGCAAAACGCCACGTGAGTTTCGAATTGGACGGTGTCAACTACGAAGCGACCGTCGAATTCAAGGACGCCGAAACGGTACAGCCACTGTCTCTGGTGACTGTCCGCTAGTCACCAAGGAGGCAGCCCAAGGTCCTAATGAACCTTGAACTGCTCCAACATATTGGCTTCGATATCGGTCCTTGAAACCGATCCGCCCCACGCTGTGTTTTTGTAATAAAGCGCCTTCAAGAAGGCCAAATCACCGGCTGTTATCGCAGTCGGCTTTTCACGGGCGCCACAGCTCGATGACATGAGATCCAAGATGGAGGGCAGTGGATCGCAATGGTCCGGCAATTGAATCACTGACATGCTCATTACTGCCAAGTAGTCGGCGATCGCGCCGATCGGAGTGCCCACGATTTTCCTGACGTCGACGATTAGAACGGCGGCGCCAATCCCATTGGTATCGCCGCCACCGTTACGCGGAAAGATTTTGGGCCATATGGGCAGAAGATTGACGGGAAGCAGTGCAATCTCGGTATTTGAGACCCTCGCCCCTCCACGCGTCGTGAAATACCATCCCTGAATCGCGTGATCGTTGGTGTATGCGACGAGCCGCTTGATCGCTTGAAAGTGATTGTTCCGCTGGAAATATTTCGCGGCCCAACTCACGATCCCCTGCATTGCCTGTTCCGGGTTATCGGTGAAAACAACGGTGACATTATCCAAACAATTCGGATCCGACTGCACCGGCGCGCCCACGTACTCCGCCACGGCGCGTAGCCGCGATGTCACGAAGGCGTTGTAATTCGCACTGAGCCCGGTCGTGGCCGGGCAGATGCTTTGCATGCCACCGCGCCAGCGCCCAAGGTTGCGGCTTACGGTAGTGGTGAAGTCATGGGTCGTGGCATGGTGATCGACAAATTGACTGAGGCTGTTTCCGGCCAATTCCGCGTCGGTGGGCGGTCTGGCGGCGGTAACGGCGATCTCGGGAAGTTCTGTCTGCGAAACGGGTGTAGCGTCAGCAGTCGCTTGGGAAGAGCTGTTCACCGAGGGTCGGCCCGCACCGTTCGGCGCGCCCATTCGCGCCAGGGTCCCGAACGTGGGCCCGGCCGCGGCGATTGCAACCGTGCCAGCGCCGGCCTGCGAATACGCCAACCCTGTTCCCTGCAGCAACATGGCCATCGCCGCTCGGACGGTATAGGTTCCGTTTACGCCGTTGGATTTCAGATTCGAGACCGCCGCATCTGCGGCCGCCACCTGCACACCGCTTTGACTCGAGAACTCGATGAGGGCCCTCGGCAGCGGTGAGGCAGCGATATGGAAATTGATCTGGCGATCCATGATGTCGTCTGCGCGCGCCGTCGCGTGCCACGCCACCACGGCCACGAGCATCAACCGCGCGACAGTTCTAGCTCCGGATACCATTGCGCGTGCGCGACCTGATGAGCATTCCGTCCGTTCCTTGATCGATGACTTCCACAGCATATATTTGCTCCAAAGCTTTAAACCAATCGCGAACTGTCCTCGGCGACACCGTGCCGGTAAATCGTGTTTGTAGCAGCGCCGGGGCTACGGCGATGTGTGTCGTGGAGTAGCGATTGATGACTCCGACAACATCCTCTAAGGATTCGCCCACGAATTGCAGTGTTCCGCCGCGCCATGCGCTGGCCACTTTCGGATCAACGGTGCCGACACTGAACTGATGGGCTGATTTGGAAAATGTCACGCGTTGGCCGATATCGGCGCGAATGATCTCAGTCTTTGTGCCACCTTCGTCCATTTTCTCCGCGTCAGATGACACCCTGATGCGGCCCTCCATCACGGTCACTGCCGTTGCGTCGGAACTGATCCGCACATCAAACTCAGTGCCGACGGCCGTCACCGTCAGGTTGTTGGCATGAACAATAAACGGCCGTGTCACGTTGTGCGCAACCTGAAAGAATGCCTGCCCGCGGTCCAGCCGCACATCGCGCTTCGCCAGCGTGAAATGGGTAATGACACGAGAGCCGGGTGCCAAGTCAAGGTGCGATCCGTCGGCCAAGGTGATGCGACGTTGCTCACCGATGGCGGTATCGAGCACCTGCTCATCGGAATAATGCCAGGCGAACCATCCCGCCACACCGGCCAGGAGCACAACACTCGCGGCCAACGCAATCCGCCCATTGCGATGTTTGCGTCGATTGACAACTGCGGGTGGCTGCAAGGTTTTCGCCTTCATTTCCGGAAACGCATTCCATAGACGCTGCATTTGCTCGAATGCCGGCAGATTCATCGGGTCCGCTCCGCACCATTGCATCCACTGATCGGCAAGCTCTTCCGCGCTCGACTCGTGCAACCGCTGCACCCATTCGCTGGCATCCCGCAGTCGCGCAATCTCAGATGCCGTCGGGTCTGACTTACTCACAAGGGCACCCTCTTTCGTACTTCATCGACTGCCATCCCATCTAATCGCAAGCGGCAATAAACCATTGCGTACGTTACGTAACGCCGCACCATGCGCTCGGAAATACCCAAGCGCAGGGATACGTCGCGCTGCGATGCTCCCTCAAACCGATGGAGATTCATTACCTGCTGACACTTGGCCGGCAACTCCTGCAGAATCCTCAGCAGCTGGTCGGCTTGCTCACGCGCCAGTAGTTGTTCGGCGGGGTCATCCAATTCACCGCCGGTCGGGTTCAATTCTTCGAATAGCTGCGGCTGCTCTTCGGAGCGCTGCCGCACCCGGCGATGCCGCAGACGGTCAACGGCAAGATTGGCGGCAGTCTTGAATAGATACGCGCGCAGCAATCCTGGTGCGCCGGGCTCGTGCAATTGCAATACCCGGACGTAGGCTTCCTGGGCAACTTCCTTCGCCTCCTGCTCTGAACCGAGGCGAGACCTGAGGTAGCCCACCAGCATTCGATTGTGCTCGCGAAACAGCTCCGACACGGCAACGGCGGTCGATTCCATATGCGATTCGACCTCATCGCAAGGCATCGGCTGCTGCCGGTCCGCATCTTCCATCCGCCTCGTGACCTCCGCGGGGATTACACCCCTGCACAAGATAACGTTTGAACGCGGAAAACCGGAACCGTCTCATCCAGCGATTCTCGCACTGCGCAACGTCATTAGACATCGTCCCGAGCGCTGCTTACGCTGCTCTCAGAATCTCGTGTTGGAACACCGGAACGGCGCGATCTGAGAGCATTGACTGGAGTTCGATGGTCGATCGACCTTGCGGCGTCAGCCACGCGTCGATGTGTTCTGGCTTCAGGTTGATGATGCAACGATCGTGACCGGCCGCCGCCACATCGGCAGGGGGCTCATCCGTGATGGCGGCAAAGCCGCGAAGGTCG
>DATNKC010000235.1:0-13657 GCA_035603615.1 Steroidobacteraceae bacterium
CCCAAATATTGAGTGTTAGACAGTCCTCGCTGGTCGGCCGAAGGTCGTTTGCATAGATGCCGGTATCGCCCGGTGTGGGCTGAGTGCAAGCCGGTCCGAACTCCATTGCCGCCTTGACACCGGACCAACGCGGCAGGGTCGCGGGGGGTCTCCAGCGCGCCGCTCCCACGGGTGGGGAAGCGTACGGGATGCCTTTGAAAATGCGCATTGCGCCATCGCGTCGTCCCTCCAGTGCCCCGGCGGTTGTGGTCACGGTCGGACGACCTACTGCGGGGGAATTGGATGGCATCGCGCCGCCCAACTTGGCGCAAGACAAAGACAGTATCGCGAAACACGCCGGCAGCGCGCGACCGAAGTATCCGTGACGAAACAATCGCATTGCGCTCCATGTTAACCAAAGCGAGGCGCCCGCCATAGCCCGATCTGCGAACGCCTAAGCAGTCCAAAATGGATATTGTTATTTCGGGCAATTTCAGTTTTTCGGCGGTGCTAAGCTTACTTCCATGCCTGTTTATCGCGTCCGCATAAGCACCTACATTCGCCAAACCACGGCGCATGTTCCCACCTGCCGCTTCGTTCAGTATGGGGCCTCTGAAGGCAAGCATCCTTCCGGCGATGAGTTGGTCGATCGTGAGGCGGCCGATGCAAAAGCCGTGTTGCTGGACTTCGAAATGCATCAAACCCAAAGTTTGCCGGAGCGTTTGTACAAGGTGTGCCGCTGCGCCGGCGGTCCTGCCGACGAGCATTATTAGCGCGAATTTCGGCTAGGCGCGATCTCAGCGAAATAGACGCGGCGCGAAGTCGTTCAGATCGCGTCGCCAGGTTTGCCACTCGTGCGCGGTGCCGTTGGACTCGAAGTACTCCAGGTGCACGCCGGCCATGCGCAGGGCCACGACCGCGCCGCCGATCCCGCTGCGGAACTGATCGGACTCCGCGCTGCCTACACCGAGCCAGAGCAACTTCACGCGCCGATTAAATGCGGACGCATCAGCGAACGCGCCGCCGTAGGCGGTTTTGGCGTCGAACACTTCTGGAGCCCTGTTGCCGCTCAGATTGCCGGTATTGAGGCCGGGAATGATGGGGCCGCTGAACGAACCGATATAGGCAAACATGTCCAAATGTTGCAGCGTGATAAATAAAGTCTGCATCCCGCCCATCGATAACCCCGCCATCGCCCGATGCTTGCGATCAGGAATGGTCCGGTAAGAGGCGTCGATCATCGGTATCAGATCGTGAACGACGACGTCTTCGAACGACGTGAAAGCAGCGTGCAGGTCCTGTAACCAGGCAGTCGATCCGCCTGTCGGCGGCGAGGTTCCCGCCCGCTGTGCGTAGCCGCGATCCATGACGACGATCATCGGCCGCGCCTTGCCGGCGGCAATGAGATTGTCGAGGATGAATTGCGCCCGACCCTGGCGCGTCCAACCCGTTTCGTCCTCTCCCGACCCGTGCTGCAATATGAGCACGGGATAGCGGGTGCTCGAGTGTTCATCGTATCCCGGGGGGGTGTACACAAATGCGCGGCGCCACTCGCCGGTGGTTTTTGACAGATACCACTTGGCGCGGACTTCGCCGTGCGGAACATTCTGGATGGCATAGAAATCGGCACCGCTCTCGGGTACCTCAATTCCGCTGGTTTCCTTGCCGTAACCGAAGTAGGTCTCACTGGCGGGGTCATTGACGGCAACGCCGTTGAGCACAAACCAGTAGTAGTGAAATCCGGGAACGCTCGGAGGAGTGGTGACACTCCAGGTACCGTCCGTCCCTTTCGTCATCGGAAAGGGGCCCACGCCCAATCCGTCGCCGCCTGCAACCTGCAGACTGGTGGCCTCCGGCGCCTTGAGGGAAAAAGTAATGCGGCGGTCCGAATGAATGCTGGGAGTCTGTGCGCCCGGCACATTGGTGGCGGCCGGCACCCCTTGATCTTCGGCTCGTGTCGATGCCCGAAACCCAAGCGCAAGCACGCCTAAGACAGCGATCGCAAAAGGATATTTCACCCTGAACTCCCCATTTGGTTGAACCCCCGCCGGCAATTTCAGAGCCGGCGCCAGTATATCGCCTGCCAACGTGATCGGACGCATGCGGCGCGCTGGCTTATGTCTGATACGATGCCAGGAGGATTCAGAACACGGATCGGTTATGCGTGCAGCCTTTGCCGCCATAGTAGTTGCGTATTTCATCACCGCGCCTCACGCAAGCGCCGATGAAGTCGTCATGTCTTGCGCGGTCGAAGAGTCGGGACCGAACCACGCTCGCCGGGTGTGGGACCTGACGTTTGACCAAAAGAATCAACTGGTCTATATCGCCAAAACCACGTCCACCGCCGCCATTACCGACACCAAAATCACCTTTCGAGTGGATTTAGGAAACGGCGTACCGTTGAGTTTTGCGATCGACCGGGCGAGCGGATCTATCCGCGTTACCGGCAGTGCCGGTTCCTTGTACAGCGGCCAATGCAAAGTGGTCGATTCATCGCGCCGCGGCTGATCGTTTGCGCCGCAGCTGGTCATTCGCGCCGCGGCTGATCATTCAGGCTTGAAAAATTCCGACGTCCGCGCCTCGCTGGCAGCCCCGACTTTGTAAATTGCTTGTCCTGAGGCGCGTTCGCTTCGACTTTGGATAAGTTGCTGCAAGCGGTCCGCTCGGTTTCGCAGCTCCTGGCTTTCCTGGCACAGGATGAGTTTTCGCTCCCGGTCCGCGCCGTCGTTCAATCGCTTCGCTTCCCGTGCGCGTGAGTCGGCGCGCAATCTCAAGGACCTGATTTCGCCCCACAGTTCGTCTACAGGGTCTTCGCCGCCAACCGACCGGACCAGGAAACCCATGGCGTCGACTTCAGAGTCGTCTACCGCCATCTTGGACTCTAAGAGCGGTTCGCCTTTGCTCTCGATCGCCTCGAGCGTTGCCCGGCGCTTCGAGCTGACCAGCAGGCCGGTCGCGCGGTCTCGGATCAAGAAGTAGTAAACGAAAACGTCAGGCATGTAAGACCAACGCAAGGCGCGATTCGGCGTTGACGTGGCAGCCCAAACAATGCCGATTTAGTGGCTCAGCGGCGCCTTCCCAATGAAGTCTTTCAACAGCGTTTCAGCTTCCTGCGTCGTCAGACGCTCGGCTTCTCGCAGAATCTCCGCCGGCACCCACTTGGGATACGCGGTGAGATGATTCACGTGCTTGCCGGAGGCCGTGTGTTCCTGGCGTACCTGGGCCAGTTGGTCGGGGTGGAAATGACTTGCCAGCTTGACGATGGCGGGCCAGAGCCGCCGATGTACAAGGGTCACGCGCCCGGAGATGAATCGGCACACCAAGATGTCGGGAGAATCTTCAATCTGCTGCAGGATGGCAAAGATCTGATGACCTTTGGCGTGGCCCCACCAACTGCCCTTGATGGGTTCACCCGCAATCGCCTCCGTCAGACGCGGCGCAGGACCCTTGGCGGAGACGAGAACAATTCCGTGCCGCCGCACGAATGCCATCGCCGCATCCGCGTTCATTTCAGCGTTGCACCCGTCAATCTTCCTATCGCCCCCAAGGTGGTTTGCGCAGCATTCAGCCCCAGGCGAAAGTCGGCATCGGAGTAGGTGACATAATCATCCGTGGGTTGATGCCACTGCGGGTCCCATCCGGCGCCGATTTCTCGTCCGCGCTCGTTTTCGCGCAGACTGAGTGACGGTACGAGATCCATGAAGGGCGTGCTATCGGTATTGGTCATATGCGGTCCCACTGCCGCCGGGTAGTCAGTCGCGTAGGCTTCGTTCGCGGCGTAAAACGTCCACGCCAATTTCTGTGCGCCTTCGGCCGCTTTGGAAAGCGCCTGAAACTCGATATTGACATCCGCTTCCGGGCGCTGCTGCTTCGACACTGTGCCGTCGGCGCGCGGCATGCCGTGATCGAAGAGCATCATGTCGTGCTGAATCATCCCCAGCCACTTGGGTTCCGGGTATCGCCCCGACCCCGCGGGTTCCTCTTTTCCTTGCAGGGCGGCGCGCTGCTCGACGTAGGCGCGCGCGCCGTTGAGACCGGTTTCTTCGTTGTTCCACAATGCAAAGCGAATGGAGCGCTCGGTCTTGACGTCGGGGGATGAAAACACGCGCGCCAACTCCATGACCAACGCGGTTCCCGAGCCATCATCGTTCGCGGCCTCACCCCATCCGTGGCCATCCATGTGCCCGCCGACGATGTACATCTCCTCGGGATGCGTCGAACCGACTTTCGTGCAATAAACCTCTTCGCGCTCGCCCGGCTCAGTCGGCTGGGAATTCAGCGCGCGCAGTTTCTCGTCAGGCTGCAATTGCGGGTCGGTGTTGACGCCCGTGGGGCCGCGCAGCCCGCGAAAGCGGCCGCCGCCTGAGGCGGCGTCCGGCGAAACCGGCGGGCCGCTGGGCCGGCGGGTTTCGGTCGGCGAGTACTGGTATTTGATCCTCGAGATATTCGAGCAACCGTAACTCTTGAGCTGCGCTTCGATCCAATCGACCGCCGCGCGATTGCGATCCGTTCCTTGGCGTCGATCGCCGAATTTGGTCAAGCCCTTGATGGTCGCCTTATATTTTTCCAGATCCAGTCGCCCCACGAGGACCTTGACCGGGTCCGCCGGTTGCGACGCGGATTCGCTCGTGGTGGGCGCCGCGAGCGCCGGAATCGTGGCTGCCAGAATAATCGACGCTGCAATCGGCGCGGCCCTTCGAATCATGTGCGATACCTCTTGGTTGGTGCGGCATAGTTTACATGCCGCGCTACTAACTCTGCAGGATCGAGACCACCGCCGCGCGCGCACTGGGCGAGTGCAGGGGCAGGGCGAGGACATCTCCGGGCCGGGCCCAGTCCAGCGCGTAGCGCGCGGCGTCGAGTTCGTTGTCGCGGACCGGCAACGCCGATTCCCGCAGTCCCAGGCGCAGCAACTCATCGCGGATAATGCGCGGAATTTCGCCCGGCGCGCGGCCGCGCAAGTGCGCCTCGTCTTCTTTGACGACGATCAGGTCGGGATCGAATTCGGCTGCCGCGCGAGCCAATTCGGCAATGTCTACATCCTGGCGGTTGCCGGCGTGCCCGAGCAGCAGTGCCAAGCGACCCTTGCCGCGCAATTGCGTCGCCACGGATAAAAATCCCCGCAATCCGTCCGGATTGTGCGCATAGTCAATCAAGACGTGCGCCCCCTTGAATTCGAAGCGCATCATGCGCCCGGGATTATCGGAGGTTTTTGCACCGAACGTCGCGAACACCGCCGCGATGGTGGCTGCCGGTATTCCCAGCGAGACCGCCACCAGCGCGGCCGCGGCGAGATTGGCGATGTTGTAGGCGGCAATGCCGCCGATCGAGAGCGGCATCGCCGTCACCAGGCCCAGATCCTGCTCAAGACCTGCATCGTGCAGCCACAGCCGTCCATCCCGCACACCGCAAGTCGATGCCCCCTGCGCACGATACTCGCGTAAGTACGATTGATCCGCATCGTGGGCAAACCAGGCTGGTTTCGATGCCACGCCATGGCGCAGCGCGAGCTCGCGGGCCTTCATCCGCAGCAATGCGTCGTCGGCATTGAGTACCAGACGGCCGTGCGCTGCGAGCACCGCGGCGACGCTGAGCTTAACGTCGGCCAGTCCGGCCTGATCATCGATGCCGTACTCGCCGAAATGGTCGGAACTGATGTTGGTGACCACCGCGGCGTCGGCGCGCGATACGGCCAGGCCGCGCCGCAAAATGCCGCCGCGCGCAACTTCTAAGATGGCGGCCTCGGTGCGCCGGTCGCGCACAACCAAGCGCGCGCCGGCCGGCCCGGAATAATCCCCGCTCGCCAGTGTCTCGTCTCCGATGTATACACCGTCGGTGCAGTTGTAGCCCGGCCGCCAGCCATGCGCGCGCGCGCAGGCAGCCACCAAGCGGACCGTGGTGGTTTTGCCGTTGGATCCCGTCACCAGCGCGGTCGGAATATCCGATAGCTCGTCCCAAGGAACTTCAGCCGTTGACGGCAAGAGAGTCAGCGCAAATGTTCGGCTGCCTTTACCGGCCCCTAAGGTCAATTCGGTGTCGTCGACAAAGTGCGGCAGCGATTTCATCCTCGCGGCGTCGATCAGCGCGCGCAGCTTCGGCGCCGCCTCGACCGCGGAGAGCTGCCTGAATCTTGCCAGCGCGGCACTTTCTTCAATGACGGGCAACAGTCCCGGGGTGAGTTCCGAGGCCGGATTGGCGCCGTCCACCACCGCCGCCACCAGCGCATCCTGAAGACCGGCCCAGCGTTTGGGATCCCGCTCCACCAGAGCTGCGCACAGTGCCCACTCATTGAGCTCGGTGGCGAGCAGCAATTGATCAGCGGGTGCGGAGAGGGCCAATAAGATGCCGCGCGCGTGGCGGCGGGCGACGCAGCGGCGATCGGCCCAACCGAGTTGCTCGCCGACGCGCTCGACCCGCGCGCGCCAGGCGCCAATATCCACCTCATCGAGGGTGGCCCGCACGACATCGAGCACGGCGCCGCTCGATGCAAAGAATAGGTTACTTCCCGTTAAGCGCCTGGAATCCTCAAACGGCAATTCGGGACGAACGTTCAGTCGTCGCTCTCCGGCGCCAAACGCACGCCACGTTCGTCGCGAATCAGGCCATCCATGTTGAATTCCGGACTCATGGCCGCCGCTTCGATTTTGTCCGCAGCGGGTTCTGCGATCGGCCGCAGCGCGCGCGGCGCAGGCGTCGCCGCGACGCTGCTGATGGATTTGAATTTCGTGATCTGTTTCCACGAGCGCACCAAGGCATCGGCAAAAACAAGCAACAGATCGCCCGATTCGCCCATGCGCAACGCCGCATCGATGGCATCTTGTTCGTCCGGAATGATCGAGATCGCGCTCTGTGCCACGCCCGCGTCGCGCAGCGCCTGGGCTTGAATTCGCGGCACTTCGTCGGCGCTTCGATCGCGCAGGTTGTCATCGCGGCGGCAGATGTAGTGATCGAAGCGGCCGGCGACCGCTTTGGCAATCGCCACGAGATCCTCGTCGCGCCGATCCCCCGGGCCCGCCAACACCACGATGCGCCGTCCCGTGACGTCCAGCCGCGACGCCAGGTCGGCCATCATCCCGACCGCGTGCGCATTGTGGCCATAGTCGAACAGCACTTTGAAGGGATGCTCATTGAACACATTCATCCGACCCGGGGCCTGGAAGAAAGTGGAATCGAAAGTACGCAGGCCCTGGCGAATGGCGTCCAGCTTGATGCCCAATGAGAACGACATGGCGGCCGCGAACATCGCGTTCTGCACATTGTGTGTTGCCCGGCCTTCCATCGTGGCGGGAATCAAGTGTGTCCACAGCAATGGGATGTGGCCGCCGTGATCGTAAAGCGTAATCATTTGGCCGTTGACGCCCGCCTCGAGGGCGCAGGCGCGGCCGCCGGCGCGGATATGCTCGCGCACCAATGCGTGGTGCGGATTCATGGTCACGTAGCAAATGCTCTTGGCTTCCGTGTGGCTCGCCATTTTGAGCACCAACGGATCGTCGGCGTTGAGCACCGCGCAATCGGTGGCGACCTCGACGACGACGCGCTTCAATTCGGCCAATTGCTCGAGGGTATCGATGCCCTTGAGCCCCAAATGATCGGCCTGGACGTTGAGCACCGCGCCGACATTCACCTCGGCGACACCCATGCCGGCGCGCAGCAATCCGCCGCGGGCGGTTTCAAGCACGGCGATATCGATCTGCGGATCGGCCAGCACCATCCGCGCGGACACAGGACCGGTCATATCGCCCGGCACGGTCCTCTGGCCATCGATGTACACGCCGTCGGTGGTCGTGAGTCCGGGCGTGTAGCCTGCCATCTTGGTGATATGCGCCAGCATGCGCGCCGTGGTGGTCTTGCCGTTGGTGCCGGTCACGGCGGCGATGGGCACGCGCACGGAGGTGCCGGCGGGAAATAACATGTCGATCACCGGGGCAGCCACATCCCGGGCTGTCCCTTCACTCGGTGCGACGTGCATTCGAAACCCGGGTGCCGCGTTGACCTCGCAGATGCCGCCGCCGATCGCTCGGTAGCTCTCGGTAATGTCCTTGGTGAGAAAATCCACGCCGCCCACGTCCAGCCCAATCGCGCGAACCGCGCGCTCGGCCATCTCGCGGTTGTCGGGATGGATGATGTCGGTCACGTCCGTGGCGGTGCCGCCCGTGGATAGATTGGCAGTCGAGCGCAACAGGACCACTTCCCCCGCACCGGGCACGGAATCCGACCTCATATTCACGCGCTCGAGCATTTTGTGTGCCTGCGCATCGAGCTCCAGCCGGGTCAGCACTTTTTCGTGGCCCACCCCGCGGCGCGGATCTTGGTTGACGATGTCGATGAGCTGCTCGATGGTGTGCGTGCCGTCGCCGACGACATGGCCGGGCGTGCGCCGGGTTGCGGCCACGAGATTGCCGTTCACCACCAACAGCCGATGATCGTCGCCCTCCAAAAAGGTCTCGACGATGACCGAGCGCGCGTGTTCGCGCGCCACCGCGTAGCCCTGCGCGACTTCCTGGTCATTGGTGAGCCGGATCGAAATGCCGCGGCCATGATTGCCGTTGTAAGGCTTTGTCACGACCGGGAATCCGATGCGCTTGGCGGCGCGGATGGCTTGCGCGTCGCTTTGCACCAGCTCTTGCTTGGGCACCGGCAGTCCCAGGGTCGCCAAAATCTTGTTGGTCTCCTCCTTGTCGCTCGCCAATTCGACCGCGATGTGCGAGGTGCTGCTGGTTACCGTGGCTTGAATGCGTTGCTGAAACTTTCCATGGCCCAGTTGCACCAACGACTGATCATTGAGACGCAGCCAGGGAATGCCGCGGTGCTCGGCCGCGCGAACCAGCGAGGACGTTGAGGGCCCGAGCGCCCGGCGTTGCGCGAAGCGAATGAATTCATCGCGCGCTTCCTGCCAATTCCAGTCATCGGGCACCGAGCCCTCTGGCCGGAGAGCGACGGGCAGCAGCGAAGACAGCAGCCTAAGTCCAAGATCGCCCGCCGCGATGCCTTCGTCGCGCTGCGCGTATTCGTACACGACTGTATAAATGCCCGGAGGACCTGCGCTTCGGGTCTTGCCGAAGGTGACCTCCTCGCCGGCAATATTTTGCAGCTCGATCGCCACGTGTTCGAGGACATGTCCGAGCCAGGTGCCCTCATCCTCGCGCATGCGGCGAAAAAAGCCGCCGGGCTCTCGATAGGAGCAGCCGTGCTGCGCGAGGCCAGGCAGCGCGCTGGCGAGCGCGTCGACAAACTTGCTGCCCAGCCGGCCGGTGGGCCAGGCCTCCAAGGCCCCCAAATCAAGTTCCAGGCGAATGACGGGAAAACGTGCATACAGCGATGGACCCACATAGACGGAACGGTCGAGGATTCGCATGAGTGCTTCGCTTTCCTTAGGTTTTTACTCTTTGGCGGCCCCGAGCCCGCCGGCCGAAGCCACTCGGGTGTGCAGGTTGAAAGTCGCTCCGGCCACCAGAATATGCAGCCGCAGCCCGAGCACGCAAACCGGCTGCCCCTCGCTGACTTCGCCGATGGAGGAGAAACTCACTTCGGAGGCATCGACAATGGTGACGCCGCCGCTGCCTTGGACTTCAACCGTTTCGTCAGGACCGATGAAGGCCGCTGTGTCCTCATCGAGGCCGATGCCAACGGCGAATGGATTGTAGGCGAGGGCGGTGATGAGCCGTCCTAAGCGATCTCGTTGGCGAAAATGCTGATCGATGATGAATCGATTGGTCAATCCCAAGCCAGGCGCGAGCCGTACGCTGCCGGAGATCACCGCGGACCCTTCATCGCCGAAGGCGATCATGTGTTCGCTTAAAATGCTCGCGCCCGCGCTGGTGCCCCCGACCGTGACGCCATGCGCATTGCGCACGCGGATCAGTTTCGCGACCGGTGTACCGCCCAGCAATGTGGTGAGGCGAAGCTGATTACCGCCGGTGAAGAAAATGCCGCTTGCCTGCTCGAGGCGGCGCAGGCGGCCGGGTTCCTGGCAGTCCCGCCGGGTGTCAAAGTCCATCACCGCGACTTCCGCGGCGCCAATGTCCTTAAACACCTGCTCGTAGCGCGGCCCCGTCTCGTGCATGCGGCTGGCGGTGGGAATGACGACGATGTTGGCTTCCGGGCCGCCGGAAACGCGCACGAAACGCTCGAGGATTTGGCGATCGTTTTCCTTGTTCTCGGCGCCGCCGATCGGAACGATCCACCCGCGTGTCTCGCCGTCGGGAATTTTGCTTGGCATTATTTGCGGTGATTCCTAATAGATGAGCAGCTTGAATGATGACGGTTTCCGCGCCGCCTGTCGTGCCTGCGTGGTCAAGAGCTGCAAGCGTGAGATACAGTCATATGCGCATGACGAACAAGCTTTAACTTAAAGTTAACATAGTTGTCATAACATATTGATAAATAATGATTTATACAGATGAATAGTGATTCTTCATGAGGCTCACCCATGACCTTGACCGAGCAGTTGTGTGCGATTTACTCCAGCCGCGGTGCCGGCGCCTATTTCGGCGAGGTGGTCAGCACCCTGGAACACAGCCTGCAGACCGCTTATTTTGCGCAAGAAGCGAACGCCTCGGATGCGTTGGTGGTCGCCGCGTTGCTCCATGACATAGGGCACCTGATTGATTCGGCCCCAGCGGATTTCGCGGACTGGCACAGCGATGCGCGGCACGAAGTGAGCGGCAGCAACTGGCTGGCGCAACGATTTGGCCCCGAGGTGTCTGAGCCCGTACGCCTGCACGTACCCGCGAAGCGCTATCTCTGCGCGACAGATCCGAGCTTCTGGGCCCAACTGAGTGCGGCATCCGTGCGGACGCTGGCGCTGCAGGGCGGCCCGATGTCGGGGGAAGAGATCGCGGCATTTCGCCTCGAGCCCTTTCACCGCGACGCCGTCCAGCTACGCCACTTCGACGATAGGGGCAAGGTTGCGGGGCTTCGAACACCGGATTTCGCGCATTATCGCGGACTCATCGACGGCATGTCTCGACACTGAGGCTCAAAAGAGTTTACCGTCTGGACTGGGCTTCAAGCTGGAGCGGGCGTACACAGTACCGGCGCACCCAGACCATGAATCAACAGGGGGCAGCGCGCGATGGCGGCAGAGGACGTAATCCTTGAGACGCACAGTCTGGTTAAGGACTTCAATGGGTTCGTCGCGGTCGATGGCGTGTCGGTGCGCGTCAGACAAGGCGAGATTCACGCCCTGATCGGCCCGAACGGCGCGGGCAAGACCACCTTCTTTAATTTGCTGACCAAGTTCTTGCAGCCAACCTCGGGCAGCATTTTCTATCGCGGCAAGAATATCACCCGTGAACAGCCCGCCGACATTGCGCGCCGCGGCGTCGTGCGCTCCTTTCAAATCTGTGCGGTCTTTCCGCATCTCACCGCTCTTGAGAATGTGCGGGTGGCCCTGCAACGAAGTTTGGGTACTTCCTTCTATTTCTGGCGCTCCGAGAGGAGCCTCGCCAATCTCGATCGGCGCGCCATGGAGTTGCTTGCCGAAGTGCACTTGCAGAATCACGCCCGCACCCTGGCCGCGGATCTGCCCTATGGCCGCAAGCGCGCCTTGGAACTCGCGACCACCTTGGCGCTCGAGCCGGACTTGATGCTGCTCGACGAACCCACTCAAGGCATGGGGCATGAGGATGTTTCGCACGTCACTCGATTGATCAAGCAAGTCTCGGCCAACCGCACGGTGCTGATGGTCGAGCACAACATGAGCGTGGTCGCGTCCATCGCCAACACGATTTCCGTGCTGCAGCGGGGCCGGGTCATTGCCGCGGGTCCTTATGCGGAAGTCGCCAAAAACCCCTTGGTGATTGAGGCCTACATGGGCTCCTCGAGCGACGAGTTGCCGGCAACGGCGCCATGAGCCGCGAGATGCTCAAGGTCGCCGATCTTCAGGCGTGGTATGGCGAATCGCACATCCTTCATGGCGTGGAATTTTCGGTCCAGGAGGGTGAGATCGTCACGCTGCTAGGCCGCAATGGGGCCGGCCGCACGACCACCCTGCGCGCGATCATGGGATTGGTTCCCGCGCGCAAAGGTTCGGTGCTGATCGAGGGGGTCGAGTCGGTCGAGCGTGCGCCTCACCAGATCGCCCGAATGGGCGTAGGGTACTGCCCTGAGGAGCGCGGTATTTTCGCAGCGCTGTCGACGGAAGAGAATTTGCTGTTGCCGCCGCGGCTCAAAGGCGCTCAAGGGATGCAGCTCGAGGAAATTTACGCTATTTTTCCCAACCTGCTCGAGCGCGCCGGGAGTCCGGGCACCCGGCTGTCGGGCGGCGAGCAGCAGATGCTGGCGGTGGCGCGAATCCTGCGGACCGGCGCGCGTTTGCTGTTGCTGGATGAGATTTCCGAAGGGTTGGCGCCGGTCATCGTGCGCAAGCTCGGCGAGGTGATCCGCGCCTTGAGAGCCAAGGGGATTACGGTGGTCTTGGTCGAGCAGAACTTCCGGTTTGCGGCGCCGCTGGCGGATCGATTCTACGTGATGGAGCGCGGCAAGATAGTCAAGCAGTTCGCGCAGTCCGAGCTGGCCTCGCAAACCGGATTGCTGCAAGAATTTTTAGGCGTTTGAATTAAACTTAAAAAAGGATGACGAGATGACGCGCAAATCAACAATCGTAGTGCTGGGCGCGCTGCTTGGCCTGTACGGCGCTTCACAAGCGAGCGCGGCGGCAGACCAGGTGGTCATTGGCGATATCGACGATATGTCGGGCGTCTATGCGGATGTCCTGGGCCAGGCCGGCATCGAAGTCATCAACATGGCCATCAGCGATTTCGGCGGCACCGTGCTCGGCAAGAAAATCACGGTGCTGAGCGTCGATCATCAGAACAAACCGGATATCGGCGCCTCGAAGTTTCGCGAGTGGGCCGATCAGAACGGTCTGACCATGGTGCTCGGCGGATCCAACACCGGCGTGAGCATCGCCATGTCCAAGGTTGCGGCCGCGAAAAAGATACCCTTCATTGCCGTCGGCGCGGGCGGCGCCTCGCTCACCGGCGCCGACTGCACGCCCTACACCGTGCACTACGCCTACGACACGACCGCCCTCGGCAACGGAACGGCGAGCGCCATCATCAAAGAGGGCGGTAAGACTTGGTTTTTTGTGACCGCCGATTACGCCTTCGGCACCCAATTGCAAGATGCGGCGACCAAGGTCGTGCTTGCCAACGGCGGCAAGGTCTTGGGCGCGGTGCGGGCACCGCTCGGCACCACCGACTATTCCTCGTTCCTGCTGCAGGCGCAGGCATCGGGTGCGCAAGTGATCGGGCTGGCGAATGCCGGCACGGATTTCTCGAACTCGCTGAAAGCGGCCAACGAATTCGGCATCACCAAGACCATGAAACCCGCGGCGCTGCTCGCCTTTATCACGGACATTCATGCATTGACCCTGCAAACGGCGCAGGGACTTTATCTGACCACCGGGTGGTACTGGGATCTCAATGATCAGACCCGGGCATTCGGCAAACGCTTCTTCGCCAAGGTGAACCGGATGCCGACCATGGATCAGTCCGCTTACTACTCCGCGACGATGCAGTATTTAAATGCCGTCAAGGCCGTGGGTTCAACGGATTCGGACAAGGTCATGGCGCAACTGAAGAAAACCAAAATCAACGATATGTTCGCCAAAGATGGCTACATTCGCGCCGACGGTCTGATGGTGCACAGCATGTACGTGATGCAGGTGAAGAAA
>DATNKC010000236.1:0-24712 GCA_035603615.1 Steroidobacteraceae bacterium
TATATTAATCTAATTAAACATCTCTAAGTTTCCTCTACAATGCGCACGCGCTGACGATCGTAGCTTGCAGAGGAAAGTTGAGAAACATGCAGAGTGGCTCATTAGCCGAGGAAATCCGCAGAAGAAGAACTTTTGCCATCATCTCGCACCCCGACGCGGGCAAGACCACGCTGACGGAAAAGTTGCTGCTGTTCGGCGGCGCGATTCAGATGGCCGGCACGGTCAAGGGGCGCAAGGCCACGCGTCACGCCACCTCGGATTGGATGCGCCTGGAACAACAACGCGGCATCTCCGTGACCTCGTCGGTGATGCAATTTCCCTTCGACGATTGCATCGTCAATCTGCTGGATACGCCCGGCCACGAAGACTTTTCCGAGGACACTTACCGCACCTTGACGGCGGTGGACTCCGCCTTGATGGTCATCGACTGCGCTAAGGGAGTCGAGGAGCGCACCATCAAGCTCATGGAGGTGACCCGCCTGCGCGACACACCCATCATGACTTTCGTCAACAAGCTGGATCGCGACGGGCGCGCGCCGATCGAATTGCTGGATGAGATCGAAAACGTATTGAAGATTCAATGCGCACCGATCACCTGGCCGATCGGCATGGGCCGCGATCTGCTCGGCGTCTATCATTTGATCGAAGATAAGATCTATGTGTACGTGCCGGTGGAAAAAGGCCGCGTCGGCACACACGAGACCATCTCCGGCATCGCGAGCGATGAGGCGCGCGAGTTTCTCGGCGACCGCTACCAACAGTTTCTCGAAGAAGTCGAACTGGTTCGCGGCGCGAGCCCGCATTTTGATCTTGAGCGCTATCTCGCGGCGAAACAGACTCCGGTGTTTTTCGGTTCGGCGGTCAACAATTTCGGCGTCCGCGAACTCTTGTCGTCATTTGTCGCGCACTCGCCGCCGCCGCAGCCGCGGCCGACGCTGCAACGCCCCGTGAACGCGGATGAAGAGAAGCTCACGGGTTTCGTCTTCAAGATTCAGGCCAATATGGATCCCGGCCACCGCGACCGGATTGCGTTCATGCGCTTATGCTCCGGGCGCTACGCGCGCGGCATGCGCTTGCATCATGTGCGTCTCGACAAGGACGTACGCATTGCCGATGCGCTGACTTTTCTCGCCGCCGATCGCAGCCAGGCCGAGGAGGCCTATGCAGGCGATATCATCGGCTTGCACAATCACGGCAGCATCAATATCGGCGACAGCTTCAGCGAAGGTGAGAATCTCACTTTCACCGGGGTCCCCAACTTTGCGCCGGAGATCTTCAGGCGCGCGGTGCTCAAGGATCCGCTGCGCATGAAGGCCCTGCAAAAAGGCTTATCGCAGCTTTGCGAAGAGGGCGCCACGCAGCTGTTCAAGCCGCTGCGCAACAACGATCTTATTCTCGGCGCCATCGGCCAGCTGCAATTCGAGGTCGTGGCATTTCGCTTGCAGGATGAATACAGCGTGCAATGCGTATTTGAGCCCATCAACGTGGCCGTGGCACGCTGGGTCAGCCTCCAGGACGAGAAGCGCCTGGCCGAGTTTCGCGTCAAAGCGTACGACAACTTGGCGATCGATCATGCCGGGGAACTGGTGTACCTCGCGCCTACCCGCGTGAATATGGGGTTGACCGAAGAGCGCTGGCCGGAAATTAAATTCTTGAAGACGCGCGAAAACCTGGCTGCTTGAAATTGCCCGACTCGCGTGTCCTATTTCACGCGGGATCGCTCAATATCACGGTGCTGGAGTTGTCTTACTCTCCCTGGTCGGCCGAAACGCTCGCACCGCCGCCTGGAATTGACCCAAGGTCACGCTCGTAGTGGGCGCTGCATAGCGCAGGAAGGAGTACTGCCGGCACAAATTGCCGACGATGCCGGCCAAATCCGGCCGCAGGCGCGCCACTCTTTGCGCATAGGCTTCGGCTCCTTCATACGGCAGGCGCGCAATCCCCGCGGCGGCGAGTTTCGCGCACAGCCGCGCATAGGCACGCGCCGTTTCATCTTTCGAGCGCGGCGCGAGTTCGCGGCGTACCTGCCAGGTCAGCCACCCCAACACCAGCGACATGGCGAGGGCCAACACCATGACGAGCTTCTGGCCGTCAGGCTCGGGAATCTTCAGAAACTCGAGCAGCCTGCGCTGCGAGTCCTGGTCGAAATCCAAGATACGCTCGCGCCAGATCTCCTTGACCGCGTCGAAGCGCAGCCGCAAGCCGGAGAACCAGAGCGTTCTGCGCTGCCAGGGACTGGCGAGCGATTCGTCGGCGCTGGCGACATCGGCCAGACCGCGCTCGACCCGTTGCGGCGCGATTGCCGCGGTCGGATCGATGCGCACCCAGCCGCGTCCTTCGATCCACACTTCGGTCCAGGCATGTGCATCGCTTTGCCGCAAAATCCAATAGCCGCCATACGGGTTTAGCGTCCCGCCCTGGTATCCGGTGACCACCCGCGCCGGTATGCCGGCGGCCCTCGCTAAGGCGGCAAAGGCCGAGGCATAGTGGCCGCAAAATCCGCGCTTGGTGTTGAATAGAAATTCATCCACTGAGTCGTCGGATAACTTCGGCGGTGTCAGCGTGTAAAAAAAAGGCTGTTCGGTGAACATGGCCAGCACCGCCTGCACGAATTCCATATCGTCGGCGTGCGCACTGCGCAGCTCTCGGGCCAATGCCTTCGTGCGCGGATTGCGATCGCCGGGCAACCTAACTTCGCGAGCTCGCATCCTGGCATTTAAGGGCTCGGTGGATTGCACCTGCGTGTACGAGGCACCCAACACATCGACGGGCCGCGACAATGGTTCGTTCTGCATCAAGGTGTAGTCGCTGCTCAATTCCGCGTGCGGCAGATTCCAAGTGCTCGGCCAGTCGAGCATGAATATCCATCGATGCCGGTGCGGCTCCATCATGACGGTATATTTGTAGCTCGGTCCGAGCGGCTTCAAGGCGGGCGCGCCCCGGGATGACGGCGATCGCGACCAGGTGTGACCGTCGAAGACATCGAGTACCGGCCCGCGCCAATAGCGTTCGCGGTTCGGGGGTGTCGCGGAGTCAAAACGGACGCGGAACGCCACCTCATCGGACAGCGCCAATTGAGTGATATCGCCCGGACTCATGGTGTCGCTCAGGCCCGATGCCGCGGTTTGCGAGTCATTGGGTATATGCCACAGCGGTCCCGCGAATCGCGGGAACAGCAGCCAGAACACCAACGCGAGGGGTAGGGCTTGTGCCAGAACGCGTCCACCGTAGCGCAAGCTCGGGCGCCAACCCGGCGCGGGTCCGCTGCTGGTCGAACGCAGCAAGGTTGCGGTCGTGAGCCAACAAACCCCGATCAAGTAAGCCAGCAGCCAGAAGGAGTCGCCCTCGAGCAGCGCCGCCAGACTCACGAAATAGATGATCAACGTGATGATGTAGACATCGCGTTGAGTTTTCGTTTCCAACAACTTGAGGCCGGCGGTCACGGACAGCAGCGCCGTTCCCGCGACCAAGCCGTTGAACGTGTGGAAGCGCACGAGCAACAGCGGCACGACCAGCACCGCGACGGTAACGAGCACACTGCCGGGGAGCGGGCCGCGTCCGCTGCGCGCGAGACCCAAGCGAATGAGGCCGCAGGCCACCACGATGCCCGGCACCCACAAGGGCAGCGTGGTGATGTGCGCGAGCAGCGCCAACGCCAGGCAGCCTGAAATCCCCAGGAGTTGCTCGTACGTGACGCGGTCGGTGATCATGTTTCGCCGACGCCGAAAGCGGCCAGCGCCCGCAAACAGGCGAAGCGATGGGCCGCGCCGCCCGATGGCGCAAGCTCCTTGCCGGGAATTCGCAGCCCGTAGGGCCGCTGCGCGGCGTCGCTCTCCAGCACCCAGAGACAGAGCTGCGAGAGCCGCGCCTCCGTGTCCAAACCCTCCAGCATGGACCAGTCGAGCCATTCCGGTTGTGCCGCCAAGCTCGAGTAACTGCGCACCACCGGCTCACCGCCGCGCGCCAGCACCTTCCAAGCCATGTGTTTCAGCGGCACCCCCGGCTCGTAGGCTCGCAACCCGGAGAAATCTTCATCGCCCCGCGCCTCGGAGTGGGAACCCGTGCCCTGCGCGGATCCTGAGAGCAGGGCTCGATCGCCGCGGGGCGCCGGAGCGACATAAACGGTGATGGAGCCCTGCACATAGGTCCAAGAGTAAAACCAGCCAAAGGGATAGCGGGTGCGCAGCTCGAACTGGCTGATGCGCGTCACGCCGCGCTGCGCGACCGGTGCGATTACTTCGATGGTCGCACTTTCCCCCGCCGCGACGCTGTCCATACCGACGCCGCCGAGGCAGCGAACCTCGATGTCACGCCGATCGACGCTGGTCCCGTTGCGCAGCTCGAACTCGAGCAGCGCCTCGCGCCCGGCGAAGGCATCGACCTCGGTGGTTGCATCCACCGAGAGGCGCAGCATATTGCGGTTGCAGTGATGCATGGTCACCAGAGCCATGCTGGACATGAGAAACGCAAAGGCGAGCGCCAAGTTGCTGTTGTAGTTGAGGCCCGCGATCAGCATTGCCGCGAGAATCGCGCCCAGCATGAAGCCGAAGCGGGTGGGAAGAATATAAATACGGCGCCGATTGATGCTGATGGGCAGGCTGTCGCGGCCATGGCGGCGAATGACCCGGGCCCGGAGTTGATTGACCGCCGCTTGGCGCAGGGTGACCAAGGAGTTCGATCCTTAAGGGTTTAAGGAACCGGTACGGCCTCGAGCAGGCGGGTGACCGCGATGGCATCGCTGCTGCGTTGACGCACGCGATGCTCGACGACCGACGGAAATATTGCCTGCACGTGCTCTGGAATGACCGCGCTGCGGCCGTGGATCAAGGCCCAGGCCCGCGCGGCGCGCAACAACCCGATTGCCGCTCGCGGCGACAGCCCGGCATTCAACCCAGGGGCACGGCGAGTGTGGGCCACGAGGGCCTGAACGTAATCCAGGAGCGCCGGGGAGACATGGATCTCGAGCACGCTCTCTTGCAGCTGGCGCAGGCTCTCGGGGGTCGTAATGGTCTGCAGCGTCTTCACCAGATCGCGCCGGTCGACGCCGCTCAACAATTCGCGCTCGGCGGCGGCGGCCGGATACCCTAGATGAACGCGCATCAGGAAACGATCCAATTGCGATTCCGGCAGGGGAAAAGTACCGACCTGATCCTGCGGGTTTTGCGTGGCGATGACGAAAAATGGTTCCGGCAACGCCATCGATTGACCGTCGAGCGTGACTTGGTGTTCCTCCATTGCCTCGAGCAGTGCGCTCTGCGCCTTGGGCGAGGCGCGGTTGATTTCATCCGCGAGCACCAGCTGCGCAAAGATGGGACCGCGCTGAAAGCGGAATTTGCCGGTTTCGCGGTCGAATATCGAGACCCCGAGCACATCCGCCGGCAGCAGGTCGCTGGTGAACTGAATGCGCTGAAATGACAGGCCGAGAGTCTGCGCAATGCCATGCGCTAGAGTGGTCTTGCCCACCCCGGGAATGTCCTCGATGAGCAAATGACCGCGCGCCAACAGGCAGGCGACGCATAGCCTGATCTGCGCATCCTTGCCCAGGATGACGCGGTTCAATTGCGCAAGCACCGCTTCGATCTGCGACTGCAGCGCGTTCATTGGTTCTTAAGCTTCGTCACCCGGGCAGTTTGGGCTGATAACTGGCCTATTTCCGTGCGCAATTCCTCAAGCCGCTGCTGGTCCTTGGCCACGATATCCGGCGGCGCATTCTTGGCGAACTGGCTATTACCAAGCTTGGCCTCCAATCTGCTCATGTCGATTTCGGCTTTTCGCAGCCTTTTTGCCAAGCGCTCCAGTTCCGCGACCGGATCGATGAGGCCCTTCATGGGCACCAGTATTTCGAGATTGCCGAGCAATGCCACGGCGGAAATCGGCGCCGCCTCGCCTTCTTTAAGAGCGCGCGGCGCCTCGACCCCGCCTAGGCGCACCAAGTAGTGCAGATTGCGGCCCAGATACTCCAAATCGCGGGCGCTCGCGTTCTGCAGCAGCACTTCAAACTTGCGCGCCAACGGGATATCCATTTCGCCGTGGATTTGCCGTACCCCGAGGATGAAATCCATGACCCAGCGCATCTCCGGCTCGGCCTCGCGGTCCGTGGTGATCGATTCTGCGCGCGGAAATTCGCTCAGCATGATGGTCTCGCCGCCGACGCCCGCGAGCACGTGTACGCGCTGCCAGATTTCCTCCGAGATGAAAGGCGCGAGCGGGTGCATGGCGCGCAGCAGGACCTCCAGCGTCGTGATGAGCGTAACGCGCGTGCCGCGCTTCGCGGCTTCCGAGGCAGCCTCGGACTGCAGCACTGTTTTGGAAAGCTCCACGTACCAGTCGCAGAATTCGTGCCAGGTGAATTCGTACACGGCATTGGCAACCACGTCGAGCCGATAATTCGCGAATCCCGTCTCGATGCGTCCGAGCATGTCCTTGAGGCGCGAGGTTATCCAACGATCCGCGAGGCTGAATTCCGCTCCCGCTGCTGAGAGGCTGTGATTCTCGGTATTCATCAGCACATAGCGCGAGGCATTCCACAGCTTGTTGCAGAAGTTGCGATACTCCTCGACCTTGGCCATGTCGAAGCGCAGGTCCCGGCTTTGGGTGGCGAGCCTTGAGAAGCACAGGCGCAGGGCATCGGTGCCGTACGCCGCGATGCCTTCCGGAAATTGCTTGCGCGTCGCCTTTTCGACTCCGGCCTTCATCTGCGGCTGCATGAGCCCGGTGGTGCGCTTCTCGATCAGCGCCTCCAAGGAAATTCCATCCACGATGTCGAGCGGATCGATGACGTTGCCCTTCGATTTGGACATCTTCTGGCCGTCTTGATCGAGAATCAGGCCGTGGATGTACACCTTGCGAAACGGCACGTCGCCCATGAATTTAAGGCCCATCATCATCATGCGGGCGACCCAGAAGAAGATGATGTCGAAACCGGTCACCAAAACCGAGGTGGGGTAATAAGCCTCGAGCGCCGGAGTTTTTTCCGGCCAGCCTAAAGTCGAGAACGGCCACAGCGCCGATGAGAACCAGGTGTCCAGCACGTCATCGTCCTGGCGCAGCGGCACGTCAGCGGCGATGCCGTGCGCGTGCCTCACGTCCTCTTCGGTGCGTCCGACATAGTAGCGACCCTCGGCGTCATACCAGGCGGGAATGCGGTGGCCCCACCAGAGTTGGCGGCTGATGCACCAATCCCGGATCTTGTGCATCCAATCGTAATAGACCCCGGTCCAGGTCTCCGGCACGAAATGCACGTGTCCTTCCTCAACCGCGCGGATGGCGGGCGCCGCCAACGGCTTGATGTCGACGAACCATTGATCGGTCAGCAAGGGTTCGAGAATGGCGTTGCTGCGATCGCCGCGCGGCACGGTGAGCTGATGCGGTTCGATGCGCTCGATGAGCCCGATGGCGTCCAAATCGGCGAGAATTTTTTCTCGCGCCGCAAATCGATCCAGACCCCGATAGGGCGGCGGCACGCTGTCATTGAGCGCGGCATCCAGGGTCATGATGTTGATCATGGGCAGCTTGTGCCGCTGACCCAACTCATAGTCATTGAAGTCGTGCGCCGGCGTGATTTTGACGCAGCCGCTGCCGAAGGTCGGATCCACGTACGCATCCGCGATGATCGGCAATTCGCGCTCCGTTAGCGGCAGCCGCACCTTGCGGCCGACCAGATGCCGGTAACGCTCATCGTCCGGATGCACGGCGACGGCCGCATCACCCAACATCGTCTCCGGCCGCGTGGTCGCAACCACGAGATATCCGGGGCCTTCGCTCAAGGGGTAGCGCAGGTGCCAAAGTGAACCCTTCTCTTCTTCCGCAACCACTTCCAGGTCGGACAGCGCCGTCTTGAGAATCGGATCCCAATTCACCAAACGCTTGCCGCGATAGATCAAGCCGTCGTCGTACAACCGCACGAACACATCGGTCACCTTGAGCGACATGGCAGGGTCCAAGGTAAAGACGTCGCGCTGCCAATCGACCGAAGCACCCAAGCGCCGCATTTGCTTCGCGATCATTCCGCCCGAAGTTTCCTTCCACTGCCAGACGCGCGCCACGAAGGCATCGCGTCCCAATTCGATCCGGCTTTGCCCCGCGGCATTGAGCTGACGTTCGACCACCATCTGCGTGGCAATACCCGCATGGTCGGTGCCCGGCTGCCACAACGTATCGAAGCCGCGCATGCGATGGAAGCGGGTCAAGGCGTCCATAATGGTGTCTTGGAACGCATGCCCCATGTGCAGCGTGCCCGTGACATTCGGCGGCGGGATGACGATGGAGAACTTAGGGCCCTTACCGCTCGGCGCGAAATATCCGCGCGACTCCCACTGCGCATAGATACGCGTTTCAATATCGGCGGGTGAGTAAGTTTTATCCATGATCGTCCGAGCGGTCAAACATCCGCAGTTTCATCCATCTGGTGAGTCTCCAAGGGCAGCTTGAGATCGCGATACACCTTGAAGCGCTCGCGCCCCAGGCGCCTGCGCTCTTCGTCCGCGTCGATCACTTCGGCGATGCGTGCATAGCGTTGAAATTCCGCCGGCAGGCGCTGCGCCAAATTCACCAACAGATCAGCCGCCGGCAGCAGGTCCGCCGCGGGCAGCGCCGCCTCCACGGTGAGATGGACCGCGGTCGCCGGGTCCACGGAATGTTCATCAATACAGACTTTGTGTGGGATGAACGAACGCTCGTTGAAAGTCCAAAGCAATTCATCGAGTGCTTGGGCATCGGCCAACGTGTCGCTGACGATGACAATCTTTAAGTCCTTGAGATAGGCCTTTTCGGTCAGGCGGCAGGCAAAGGCCCAGCGCTGTCGGGCGGCGGCACTTTTGAGCACATAGAAATCGACGCGCTCCGTCATGATGTCTTGGCGCGATGAATCAGGAAATCGACCAACAGCGGTACCGGGCGCCCCGTGCTGCCTTTTTGTGCACCACTCAGCCACGCCGTTCCCGCCACATCCAGGTGCGCCCACTGAAGATCCTTGGCGAACTTGCCGAGGAACGAGGCGGCGGTGCAGGCGCCGCCTTCGCGGCCGCCGACATTGGCAATGTCGGCGAAGTTGCTCTTGAGTTGATCGACATATTCCTCGCCGATGGGCATACGCCAGGCCTTATCGTCGGCGCGGATGCCGGCCGACTCCAATTCCAGGGCCAAGGCCGGTGTGTTGCTCATGAGACCGCTGATGTGATTGCCGAGCGCGACGATGCAGGCGCCGGTCAGCGTGGCGACATCGACCACGGCGACCGGTTTGTAGCGGCGGCTATACGTGATGGCATCGCACAGGACCAATCGGCCTTCGGCGTCGGTGTTCAGGATCTCGACCGTCTGGCCCGACATGGTCGTCACGATGTCGGCAGGTTTGACCGCGCCGCCGCTGGGCATGTTTTCGGCGGCTGCGACGATCGCCACCACATTGATCGGCAGCTTCAGTTCCGCGATCGCGCGCACGGCGCCGAGCACCGCTGCGCCGCCGCCCATGTCGAACTTCATCTCGTCCATGCCAGGCGGGTCCTTGAGCGAGATGCCGCCGGAGTCAAAGGTAATGCCTTTGCCGATCAGGCAAATCGGCGCCGTCTCCTTGCGCGTGCCGCGATACTCGCACACGATCAGGCGCGGGGGTTGTTCGGAACCTTGCGCGACCGCCAGAAATGCGCCCATTTTGAGCGCCTTGATGCCAGCCTCGTCCACGACCTTGGCTTTGAGGCTCGAAAATTCTTTCGCCATCTGCAGCGTGCGGGTTCCCATATAGGTCGGCGTGCAGACATTGGGCGGCAGATTGGCCAGATCACGCGCGAAGCTGAGCCCGCTGCCGATGGCAGCGCCCTGGCGCAAGCCTTCAGTTGCCGTTTTAGCGGCGCGCGCATCCGCGGTTGCGACCTTAACCTCGGTTAAGCGGCGCGCTTTCGGCTTCGGAGCGGTCTTCAGATCGGGGATCCGGTACGCCTGGGACAAGAACACTTCCGCAACGATGCGCGCGCGATACTGAATGTCGAGCTCGGGCACCGCCTCCATGGCCAGGTATAGGACCGCATCGCTGGCTCCGGTCTTAGCGAGGGCCTGGGCGCTGGCAAGTACCGACTTGCGGTATGCCTTGCGGCTAAATGCGGCGCGCGTGCCGAGACCAATTAGCAACAGTCGAGAAGCGGGCGACCCGGACGGCAGGGGCAACATCAGCGTATCGCCAAGCTTGGCCGCGAAATCACCGCTGCCCAACAGGCGGGCGATCAGACCTTCCAATTGCTTGTCAATCTGACGGGCTGCCACACCCAGATCGGCATTCTCATAGATTCCGACAGCCGCGCAGCCGGACGGCGAGCGCGCTTTCGCATCAACTATTGCCACGAATTCCATATCTTTCAGCTCCGTTTTTATTCCGTTGTTCACGTAGGGATTGCGCAAATAGTTTACTAGATTATTGGGAAGGCTCTAAGCTGACCGCATGAAATGGACGGTGCAAAGATATGTGTTGCGTGAAGTCGTGCAGACATGGCTTGCCGTAACAGGCGTTTTGGTCGCGATCCTGGTGTCGAATCAGCTATCGCGGGTGCTGGGCCAAGCCGCCGAGAATCAGTATGGACGGGGCGTCGTGTTCGATCTGATCGCCCTGGGCGCGATCATGAATCTATCGGTGATCGTGCCGGTTGGATTGTTGCTGGCCGTGGTCCTGACCCTCGGCCGCCTGTACCACGACAGTGAAATGGCGGCGCTGCAGGCGTGTGGATTTGGCCCGCCGCGCCTGCTGGCGCCCTTGTTTTGTTTCGCCGTGGTGATCGCCGCGGGCTTGGGGTGGTTGGCGTTCGTCCAGGTGCCGCGCGCCGACGGTCAAGTGCAGGCGCTGCGCCAATCAGCGATAAAAGAGGCGCAATTTGGCCAACTCGACGCGGGAAAGTTTCGCGGCTTCAGCGGCGGCGATGCCGTATTCTACGCCGAACACGTCGATCAGGACGGCGTGTTGCACAACGTATTCGTGCAGCGTGAGGTGCAGGGGCGAATCGAGGTGGCGCTGGCTGACACTGCTACGTATACCAAGGCCAGTGCAACCGGAATGCACCTGGTGACGTTGTTCAACGGCCGGCGCTATGAAGGCGTGCCCGGGCAAGAGGATTTCCGGGTCATCGAATTTCGCGAGCACGGGATTCCCATCGCCACGCCGCAGGATGTTCGCGGCCCCTTGGATCCGGACACCAAGCCGACGGCCGCGCTCTTAGGCTCGCACGACCCGTCCGACATCGCACAGCTGCAATTCAGGTTATCTACACCACTTATGGCACTTGTGCTCACCTTGGTCGCCGTGCCTTTGAGCAAGCTTCGACCAAGGCAGGGCCGCTATACCAGAGTCGGCTTTGCGATCGCGTTGTACTTCGTCTATTCGAGTTTGCTATCCGCTTCCAAGACCTGGCTGGAGAAAGGCGAGTTGTCCCCCGTCATCGGCGTGTGGTGGGTGCATGCGGCGGCCTTGAGTCTGGGCTTGTACCTGCTGATGCGCGACGCGAGGAAGGCGTGAATACGCTCGACCGGTATCTTTACCGCACCGTGCTGCTCTACACGCTGATGACCATGGCCGTGCTGTTGGCGCTGGCGGCGCTGGTCTTGTTCATCAGCGAGCAAGGCGATATCGGCGTCGGCACGTATAGCGCCGGTGACGCGTTCTTGTTTACCCTCCTGAATCTGCCGCAAACCGCATTTGAGCTGCTGCCGATCGGCGCTCTGATCGGTGCATTGATGGGGCTGGGCAATTTGGCGGCGGGCAGCGAACTGGTCGTCACGCGGGCCTCGGGCGTATCGGTTTGGCGCATTGCCTGGCCCGTCGGTCTCGCCGGTCTGACTCTCGCGATCATCATGTTCGGCATTGGCGAATATGCAGCGCCCTCCATGGGGCAATTCGCCAAGCGCGAAAAGACCATCGCCAAATTGAACGACGTCAGTTTCGCGGGTACCAGCAGCGCCTGGGTCAAGGACGGCAATCGAATCCTGCGGGTGCAAACGGGCGAGGTGGATCGAGCGTTCGGCGGTGTCTCGGTCTTTGAATTGGACGGACCCACGCGCTTAATTTCAATTCAAAGAGCCGCGCGCATCTCGGTTGCTGACCCGGGACGATGGAGCCTGCACAACGTGGCAACTTCCCGCTTCGAGAAGGACAAGATCGAAGGAGATACCGTCAGTGAGCTAACCTTGCGTTCGACGGTGAATCCGGAGTTTCTAGGCCTCGCGGCCACCGCGCCGCAGATGTTGACACTGCATGGACTGGCCTCTTATATCGATCATCTACGGCGCAATAATCTCGAGACTGCATCGTACGAGATTGGTTATTGGTCGCGTATCGCCAGACAGTTCGCGGTGATCATCGTGACCTTGCTGGCGCTGCCCTTTGTCTTTGGGCCCCTGCGCACCACCGGGGCCGGAACCCGCACGGTTTTCGGAGCGCTCCTGGGCGTGGTGTTCTTCCTCATCACGCGCACCGTCGAGAACGGCGGGCAACTCTTCAATCTCAATCCGGCGCTGGTCGGTTGGTTGCCGACGGCAGTTGTCGGTGTTGGCACGTTGATTGCGATATCGAGAACGCGATAGTCCTCAGCTCCGTGAGTTTGACCGGCCCAGAAGGCCCACGGAGATGGGAAGCGTCGAGGCACGGAAGTCGCAGTGCCTCGACGCTTCCCATCGCCGTAGGCCTTTCAGAACCGACGGTCAAGCTCACGGTACTGGAGGACGAGATTGGTGTGGCTACCATCGGTGGGGTGGGCTCGTGCGCACTCGTATGCCGTGAAGACGGGCGTCGCAACACTCACTGGGCCGGCGGTACGAGGCGAACGACTCTCGTCTTCGACAGCCGATCATGCAGCGCCAGGTGATCGGGATCCCAGTACAGCCACAATACCCCCAATGCCGCCGGGGCCCAGGCGATGAATCCAAAGCAGGCGCGCAAGATCACGGAACGCCAGGTCAGGCGACCCGAGTCGCTGACGAGGCGTAGGCGCCACGCGCGCATGCCGAGGGTCTGCCCGCTTCGCAGCCAATTGAGCGCGTAATAGCCGGCGATGACGAGCACCAAGCCCGCACGATAAACGTAAACCCAGTTACCCACGGTAGCCGGGACCACGGCGGCGCCATGCGTGAAGAAAAGCGCGCCGCCGGTGAATATCATCAAGAGGGCAGCCAGTAGAAACGAGTCGTAAACCAATGCGGCCAGCCGGCGCCCGAACCCGGCGCGGGTGCCGCTGATCACGGCTTGGGCGCGGCTGCCGGTTTTTTCGCGCTCGGAGGCGGTGAGCTGCCTGACGGTACGGGTTTCGCGGCCGGCGCAGGCTTGGGTACCAACAGTTGTTCCAACGGCCTGAATATCTGGTCGTAGCGATAGCTTGCGATTTCGAAGGCGCGGCCACTCGTTTTGGTGCTCAAGGTGGCATCCTGCGGCGCGGCGATCTGAATCCAACGCTTCTCGCCGACAGCGGCGCCGGTGAGGGTGATCACACTGCCGTCCGAGAGAGTCAGGGTCACGGTCGAGGGTTTGCTGAAGTCGATGTCAGCGATGGGCGCCACATCATCGTCGTTAAGATTGCTAAATGCGGTGGGCGACGGGGCCAGCGTGTTGGGGTCCGCGGCCTGGCGGCCGCTCGGCACACCTTCTAGAACAAATTTACTAGGGGCCGGTTCGGCCGGCGTGGCTGCCGGGGCAGGTGCTCCCGCGGTGTTGGGCGCAGCCTTTTTGCCATCATCGGGTTTGGGTGTGGGCTCGGACACGCGGCGCACGGTATAGGTGGAACCCGTGTCCGGCTTGAATTGGATGCTCTGTATCTTGTCGGCAGAAAAATTGAGCAGGCGCGTATCGATCCAGAAGCGCGGCTCTGCCTCGAAGGAGATCCCCGGTTCGACGATGTAGCTGCTCTTCTCCCCGGCACGCCGCACAAAGTTGCCCTGGTCGATGGGCTTGCCGACGATGACATCCAGCTTGGCATCTTTCGCCAGCAATTCGATTTGCGCGCCCGTTGCGCCCGGTTTGGTCGGGTCTTCAACGCCGATGATCGAATAATTGGCAGGATCGGAAGTCTTCTCCTCGCGGATCTTCGCATCGCTTAAGGCCAACAACAATTTATGCAATTTCGCTACGTCAGCCGGGTAATTGGCTCGCTCGGCCACTGTCCACTGCTCGCCCTGCTTGTGAACCGTGACGGAAGGCGTTGCGCTGCCTTTCAGCACGCTCAAGGAGGTCACGCTGTCCAACTTGCTCGCCAGCGCCGGCAAGAGCGGCAGGCCATGAACCTCGCGAACAACGTTGCGCTGCGTGCTCAAATACAAGGCCGCGGTGATCGCCACGAGTGCGGCGACCAGCAACACGATGAATCGCTGCCGGCTCATGTCGAACCCTTGAGTGTGGTCAGCGACGAAGCGGCGCGGCGGCGGCGTCGCGTCGACAAAATGACCACGCCGGCTATCGCCACGACGAGCGGAGCGATGGCAATGTTGATGACCTTCAATCGCGAGCCCAATCGATTGATGTCCACATCCAGGCCGCGCTGCGTCTCGCGCAATTCCTTGCGCACGCGGGTCTTTTCAGCAGTGAAGCGCTTTAGCTCCGCCTCTTGTTCGGGCGAGAGCATGATGGAGCTCTGATCGTTTCGCTTGCTTTGCAATTCGGTCAATTTGCTTTCGGTCTGCTGCAGCTCCGCTTGCAACTCCAGCGCCTTGGAGCGCAGCCGATCATCGGCTTGCCGCTTGAGGGCATCGACTCGTTCGAAGGGGCGCGAGAATGAAGCACGGCCGCGGATGCTGATCAGGGCGCTGCTGCCGCTCAAGTTGTCGAGAATGTTGGCGATCAAATCGCCGTTGTTCGCAAAGGCTTGCGCAATCCGCTGGCCGAGCAATTCGCGTTGTTGTACCCACAAGTAGTCCATCAAAAAGTCCGTATCGGCGATCACGACGATGTTCGCAGGCGCGCTCGACTTGGCCAGGTGCGCGATCGGCGGGCCGGCGACGGGCTTCAGATCCGGTGGCGGTCCATTGGGATAGGCAGAATCCACCGGGCCGGTGATGCGCGCGGCAATCGTGTAGCGAGTGCCGGTCGCCTTGAACCCGTCACGGAGGGTCGAGGGATCGATCAACGCATGAAATCGCTGCGCGGGTAGGGGTTCGGCACTCGTCGAACTCATGAGCAAGGGCTCGAAAGTGGTCTTGGCGCCGGCGCGCTGTGAGAGTGAGCCGACGGTCGCCATGTTGATGGACTCCAACGAGGCGGTCACCACGTCCTTCGGATCCATGTCGGCGCGGCGCAATCCCAAGATGCCAATGTGGCGAACCGGCCCCGAGGAGGCGTTGGTGCGAACCTCCAGTCCGCGCTCTAAATCGCCGATGACCTTGGTGCGATCGTAATCAACGCCCCAGGTCGCGAGCAGCGGCTCGAGGTCGGACGAATGATCGGCCATGGCAGCCGCCATGGGATTGGCGGGGTTCTGACCGCTCAAATCCGCGCCGGCATCCGGATCGACCAGCAACAGCAGTCTGCCGCCGCGCATGACGAATTGATCGATGGCGTAGAGCGTCTTGGGCTGCAGCTGTTTCGGATGCACCAGCATCAGCACATCGACATCCTTGTCGATGTGATCGAGATCCGAGGTCAAGGCGCGCACATTGAACAATTGCTGCAGCTGGGTGTAGATGGGCCAGGGCTCACCCATCTGTCCGGTCTGGGGATTGAATTGTCCTTGCAGACCGATTGAACTCAAGAGTCCGATCACCGGTTTTTTCGGCGTGCCCAACTCCTGAATGAGCTTTGCCACGTCGTATTCCAGGAATTCTTCGCGATCGGGTGTGAAGTTCGGTATGGCTGAGCGGCCATCGGTCGAGTTGGTCCCCGCCAGGCCAAAATACACCGAGTCACCGCCATTGCCGACCGGCAGCGGCTGCAGGCCGAATTCCGCCGCGCGATCTTCGTCATCGGAGAAGGGCTGCGGATCGACGACATGCAGATTGATCTTGCCGCCGGCGCGCGCCGCGATTTCTTCCAGAAACTCGCGCACCCGCGCTGCATACGGCAGAATCAGCGGCGACTGTTTAGCCGCTTCGTCCCGCGAAAAATAAAAGTACAGATTCACCGGCTCTTTCAATTCGTGCAGCACCTGCTGCGTGCCGCTGCTCAAGGTGTAGAGCTTGTTCTGCGTCAGGTCCAGGCGCATGCCGCGTAGACCGACGTTCGACAGCATGACGACGCCCAAAAACAGAACGGCCAGCAAACCTAAGCCGCCGACACCCATACCCACTCTCTGCCAACGATTACCGTTCACTTATTCCGCCTTCTTCATATCGAGCACGACGGCCGTGGCGGCCAACCAAAAGCCGATCAATGCAGCAAAGTACACAAGATCACGCAAATCGATCACTCCCTTGGAGATCGCGTCGAAGTGCGTGAAGAAGCTCAATGACGCGATCGCATCCACGATTGCTTGCGGCAGCACACCGCGCACGAAATCGAGCACCAGTGGAAATCCCGCCAGCAGGAATACGAAGCCGACCAGGGCCGCGGTGATGAACGCCACGACCTGATTGCGTGTGGCCGCCGATAAGCACATGCCGATGGACAAAAATCCGCCCGCCATGAGGAAGCTGCCGATGTAAGCGGCAATGATGGCGCCATTGTCGGGAGACCCCAGGTAGTTGACGGTAATCCACACGGGGAAGGTCAGCAGCAGCGCAATGCCGGCGAAGCACCAGGCGGCGAGGAATTTGCCGACCACTGCCTGCCACAAGGTGATCGGAAATGTCATCAGCAACTCGATGCTGCCGCTGTTGCGCTCCTCGGCCCACAGTCGCATGGAGATCGCGGGGATGAGCACCAGATACAGCCACGGATGCCAGCGAAAGAATGACTGCAAATCCGCCTGGTTGCGCTCCAAGAAGCCGCCCACTTGGAAGGTAAAGACGGCCGCGAGCACCAGGAAGATGACGATGAACACATAGGCCAGAGGAGTCGCGAAATAGCTGCGCAATTCGCGCCGGAATACCACCCACACTTTGTTCATACCGATAGCTCCGCCGGGGAGGACACATCGATGCCCTTCGGATCGGTCAATGTCCGGAACACCTCATCGAGGCGTCCCGACTCCAAGTGCAGTTCCGGCACATCCCAATCGTACTTGACGATGATGGCGCTGACCGCCGCCAGCACATTGGCCCCCGGTCTGGGCAGGGCCGTAAGACGGCGCTCGCGCGCATCCGACTCGATGGCCGATACCTCCGGCAGCAGCGAAATCTCCCGGCTCGCCGCGGCCAGCTCATCGTCCTTTTCGAACCGCAAGCTCACGGCGTGGTGATAGCGCGAGCGTGCCTCCAGCGCGGTGGGGGTCTCGTCGGCGACGATGCGGCCATTCGCGATGATGATCGCCCGCGTACACACCTCATGCACTTCCTCCAAAATATGGGTCGAGACGATCACCAGTTTGTCCTTGCTCAATTCGTTGATGAGGCGCCGCACCTCATGTTTTTGATTGGGATCAAGTCCATCGGTCGGTTCATCCAGAATCAGGACCTGAGGATCGTGGATCAATGCCTGTGCCAAGCCCACGCGTCGACGAAAGCCTTTGGAGAGGGTTTCAACGACCTGATCGATGACCGGCGCCAGACCCAAGCGGTCAATCACGACACCGCGCCGCTCGCGCCGCCGCTCGCCGGTCAAGCCGCGGATATCGGCGACGAAATCGAGAAATTCGCTGACCGTCATTTCGCCATAAGAGGGTGCGCCTTCGGGTAGATATCCCATGCAGGCTTTCGCCTCGACCGGTGCTTTCTCGATGTCGTGCCCGCAGACCGAGACCTGCCCGGCGGTGGGCGAGATGAAACCGGCGATCATGCGCATGGTCGTGGACTTGCCTGCGCCATTGGCACCCAAGAAGCCGAGCACCTCGCCGGGTGCCACCGAGAATGTCAGATCATTGACGGCCAGCTTGTCGCCGTACCGCTTGGATAGATTTTTAATAGTAATCATGCGCGCCTTTGAGCCTAGATCTTTGCAGGAGGTTCCCCAAAATATTATTTTATGCGGCCGAGCGGCTCGCGCTCAACCGCGGCGGGCTTAAGAATTGCCGGCTTTCTTTTCAATCGCCACTTTATTTTCCTTCAAAATACGCCTTACATCGGGCAGGCTCGGACGGTCTGCCATGCGGGCGATCAGTTCCGGCAACTCAAACCATTTCCGGCCCCATTGTACCAAGCGTGCCGCATCGGCGATCACCTGATCTCGGGCGGCATCGCTGGGCCCGGCGCGCTCAGCTTGCGCCGGCGGCTTCTTGGCGGCTACCTTGGCCGGCGCTCGCGGCGCCGGCTTTACGACCGCCGCGAGCTTACGCTCGTTGCGGGCGACTTGGGCGGTTCCCGCCGGCGGCGGCACGCGTTTGGTACCCAAGAATTTGGGCATTTCCCGCGTCGCCGTGGCGGTTCCGGCCGCCTGTTGAATCGTGCTGTCGGAGCCGCGGTCGGGTGGTTTTGAGCTCAGGTCACGTTCGTTGCGAGCTTCCGCGACGGGAATGAATCGTTCGATGTGTTCGGCGCCCACTAGATTGGCAAGGAATGCCATCAGTTCCAGTGCATCCGAGAACTGTGTATCGCCTGCCTTGGCACGCTGCTCGACTTGGGCGCGCAAAGCCACGGTCTTTTGCTTGGCCAGATCGACAATCCAGCGCGTGGGTCGCTGATGTTCGGACCAAGGCTGGACTTTCCAATAGCTGTCGTCATCCAGCGACGAATATTTGGTGTGTAGCTCGAGACTCTCGAGCCATCTTCCAAGCAGTTCCAGCAATCGTTGATCGGCGGGTGTTGCCATGTATTCGCAGCTCCAGCGCGCACCCTAAACGAACCGTTGCCTCATGGCTAGCGGTAAGCGTTGTCCGATGGCGGGCGGTACATCAAGTCTCGGCCGCGCTAGACTGCCGCCATGTGTGGCATCGCCGGAATTGTTGGCTCGCAAGCGAGCGCAGAGCTCGCGCGGAGCATGGCGCAGCGCATACAACACCGTGGCCCGGACGGCGAGGGGCTGTGGACCGAGCCCGGTGTTGCCCTGTCTCACCGCCGGCTGGCGATTCAAGACCTAACCGACGCCGGCAGTCAACCGATGGTCTTCGGCTCACACGTACTGACCTACAATGGTGAGCTATACAACCACGAGCGTCTGCGCGCCGGATTGCCGGGCCCTTGGGCCTCGAGCGGCGACACCGAAGTGCTCCTGAGGCTGCTCGCGACCGAGGGAGCTGCGTGCCTTTCGCGTGTGGTGGGCATGTTCGCCTTCGCCAGTTGGGACAGCCGCGCCAAGAGCCTATTGCTGGTTCGAGATCGGCTCGGCATCAAGCCGCTGTACTACCGTCTGCTGCCGGACGGCATTGCCTTCGCCTCCGAACTCAAGGCGCTCGTGCTGCTCGGCACCCCCGACATTGATCAGAGTGCGGTACGCGACTTTTTATTTCACGGCTACATTCCGGCGCCCAAAACGATATACCGCGGAATTTGCAAATTGCCGGCGGCGCACACCCTGAGGTGGCAGGCGGGCAAGGTGAGCATCGAGCGCTATTGGAACCCGACGACCGAGACCGTCGCGCGCAGTGCCGAGGATACGGTACAAGAACTCGATGCGTTGCTGCGCGAGGTGGTTCCGCAGCACACCGTGTCTGACGTGCCGGTCGGTGTTTTTTTGAGCGGCGGTATCGACTCCGCTCTCACAGCCTTTTATTTGGATGCGCCGCGCACCTATACGCTGGGCTTTGAGCAGGGCGGCCGCTCCGAAGCGGATGCGGCGCGGCAAGTCGCTGCGCATTTGGATACGGAACATTTGGAAATGACGGCCCCGCAAGCCGATTTCGCCGGCGCGCTCGATCGAATGCCGGGAATGTTCGACGAGCCATTCGGAGACAGTGCGGCCTGGTCGAACTATTTGGTGGCGCAATTTGCGCGCCGCGAAGTGACGGTAGCGTTGAGCGGCGAGGGCGGCGATGAGATTTTTTGCGGCTATCCGCGCTATTGGTCGCGCGTGGGCGGCCGGTCGAATTTTCTGAATCGATCCTTGGCCCGCTATTTACCGCCGCTGTCGCGCTTGGCCTCTTCCATGCAGCGCCGCAGTTATGAGGGCCTGCCGGCCTATGCCGCGGCCTTGGGCGGGATGACCGCGGAGCAGATCGATTCTCTCCTGGCACCCTCCTGGACGGCGCCGGACTACGATTACTTGTGGTTCTACCGCCAATATTGGCGCGACGATTTGCGCCCCCTGGCGCAGCTGCGCTGGCTCGATCTCAATACGGACCTGGCGGAGGGCCTGCTCACCAAGGTCGACCGGACCAGCATGGCCCATTCGCTGGAGGTTCGGCCGCCGCTGCTGGATCATCGCCTGGTCGAATTCATGCTCAGCGTCGATCCGCAGCTCTTGGTCGATGAACGGCGCAAACGCGGCAAGCTGCTGGTCCGCCGTCTCATGGAACCAAGATTACCGCCCAACCATTTGAATCGACCCAAATCAGGCTTTGGCCTGCCGGTGCATCGATGGCTCAAGCAGCACCCGCAATTGATGCAAGACGCGGTGCGGCGCCTCATGGAGCGTGGCATTTTGCGCCGCGCGGTGAGCTCCGAATTTAGACGCGCCTGGTATGTGTTGATATTGGATCGCTGGTTCACCGCCTTTGGCTGACGCACCGCGCATCCTTTTCATCCCGGTTTCCGGCGCCTTCGGCACTGGTGAGTACGCGCGCAGCGCGGCGATCGCGCGCGCCGCGGCGCGGCGCTGGCCGCGCGCCGAGATTCATTTCATCTTGAGCCGCCAGGCGCCGTATGCCGCGACGGTGCCGTTCAAGGCGACCCTGCTGGATTCATCGCCCACGTTTCACAGCGGGGCCGTCGCCCGGTTGATCAAAGAGTTCAAGCCCACCATCGTCATTTTCGACAACGCGGGCCGTACCGCGCAATTGCGCGCAGCGCACCGGCAGGGAGCACGGATCGTCTTTATCAGCTCTCGGTCCCGGCAACGGCGCAAGGCGTTTCGCTGGCGGTGGATGCGTATGCTCGATGAACACTGGATTGCCTATCCGCAGCTCATCGCCGGCGAGCTGAAGTGGTTGGAGCAGTTCAAGCTCAATCGACTGGGTCGGCCCACGGTGCGATATCTGGATGTCATTCTGTCGCGCAAGACCGCCGAAGAGGAGTCGATCGTGGCGCGCGTGGGATTGAGACAGGGAGGGTACCTACTCGTCGTGCCGGGCGGTGGGACCGGACATCCGGGTGCCGACGATGCGGCAGAGCAATTCTTGGGGGCCGCCAATTCGCTGGCGGAGACCGACACGGTGGTGTTCGTGGGTCCGACGAGAGCGGCGGATGCCGGCGCGCCGTCGCGCCCGCAGTCCGGGAGCGCTGTGGTGCCGAATCCGCGGCTGCGTTGCTTCAGTTCGTTGCCGCAAGCGGACCTCGCGGAACTGATGAGCCAGGCGCGTCTCGTCGTCACGAACGGCGGCTCCACGCTGTTGCAGGCGATAGCCTGCGGGTGCGCCTGCGTTGCAGTTCCGATTGCAGAGGACCAGCCGAAGCGCATTGAGCGCTGCGTGGCAGCCGGCGTGGCGGTGGCGGCGGAACTAACGACCCCGAGCATTTTGCGAGTGGTTACGAAGTTGTTGCGCGATGACCCGGGGCGCGCCGCCTTGAGGCAGCGCGCAACCCATTTGAAGCTCGCGAATGGCGTCGAGATCGCACTGAACGCGTTGACCCACTTGGCCGAGACGGCGTAGGGCGCACCGTGCCGACTGTCATGCTGCTGGGGTATGGTCTGGAGCAGCCGTCGTATCGGCACCGTATGCGCAGCCTGATCGAGCCTTTGCAAGCGGCCGGCTGGCAGGTGCGCGCGGAGCAATTCCCGAGCGGACGCTACGGGCTTCGCACCTGGGAGCGGCGCGCGCTACTGCGCTGGGCCGATGTCACCGTGCTACACCAAATCAAGCTCAGTTCGATCGAGGCGCGCCTATTTGCGGCCTTCAGCCGGCGGCGCGTGTTCGATGTGGACGACGCCATCTACGTGCGCAAGCCGCGCAGGCTGGGGGATCTTCCCGATGAATCGGCGTGGCGCAAGCAGAAATTTGCCGCCACTTGCCGCTGGGTGGACGCGGTCGCGGCCGGCAATGACGTGCTGGCGGGGGTCGCGCGCGCCACCGCCAAAGAGATCGTGGTGCTCCCCACTTCGATTGATACGGCGTGCTACGAGAGCACTTTCGCAGGTCCGGCCGACGCGCCGACGATTGTGTGGATAGGCAGTCCCGAGAATCTGATTTACCTGGATATGATTCGGCCGGCGCTGGCGCGCCTCACCCAGCGTTACCCGACCTTGAGGATGCGCGTGATCTGCTCAGAATTTCCGGATTGGAGCGACGTGAACGTCGAGCGGGTGCCGTGGAGCTCCGCCACCGAGGCGCATAGCTTGGCGGGCGCGCACATGGGAGTCATGCCGCTCACCGATGACGCGTGGTCGCGGGGGAAATGTGCGTTCAAGCTGCTGCAGTACATGGCGGCCGCGCTGCCCTGTGTCGCCTCGCCGGTGGGTGCCAACACGGAAGCGGTTCTGGATGGAATCAACGGATTTTACGCCACCGATGTCGATGAGTGGGAACGCAGCTTGGAGAAGTTGATCGTCTCGCCGGAGCTTCGCGCACAGTTCGGCGCCAAAGGGCGCCAGCACGTGGAGCAGCGCTATGCGCTTAACAGCTACCGCGCGAATTACTTGAACCTGCTGCGCCGATTGGCCGCAGCCTGATCTCGCCGAAGCCGCACTAAGTCGGTATCCTTCCCGCATGCATGCCGTGCATATCTACCAGATTCTCAATCACTACACCTCTCGCCAGGACCTGGATCCTGGCTTCGGGGTGTTGGATAACTCGACCAATGAGCGTCCCGATTGGTACGAATATTGGCCGATCCGGAAATTCTTGTTGAACGAGCCGTTGGATGAGGACGCCTTTTACGGGTTTTTGTCGCCGAAGTTCAAACTGAAGACCAATTTGGGCGCCGCCGAGGTTGTGGATTTCATTAGGGGCTCGGACGCCGCCACGGATGTAGTGCTCTTCAGTCCCAGCATCCACAACAGTGCCTTTTACTTGAATGTATTTGAACATGGCGATGCGGAGCACCCGGGGCTCATGCGCGTCGCACAAGACTTTTTTGCGCGAATCAATCATCGGGAACCGCTGGCGAGCCTGGTATCGGACTCCAGAAATACCGTGCATTCCAATTATTTCATCGCCAAGCCCAGATTCTGGCGTGCCTGGCTGAAGCTCACCGAGCAACTGTTCAGCATCGCGGAAACGGCGGGCGATCCCCTGGGGATTCAATTGTCCACGGCGACCACGTACCGCGGACGGCGCGAGGTGCAGTTGAAGATCTTTCTGATGGAACGCGTGGCCACCTGGATTTTGGTGACTGACAAAAGCTTCACGGCGCACGCGCGCGATCCGTTTGTTGCGCGCTCCCGCATTTACAAGTTGCCGGTGGCCATCATTTGCGACGCCTTGAAGATTGCCTATACGACCCAAGGCCGCCGCCAATACCTCGACGTATTCTTGATGTTGCGCAGCTTTGCGAAATTCTGGACCTTCCAGGTTCGCAGCAGCAATGCGTTGGGCGTCGGCGGCGCGCGGCCTTACCTGCAAACACTACGATCCTATTGGGACAAGAAGGCGGGCTAAGTCATCACCGAGTCGATGCACGAGTTTTGGCGCGGTCGGCGCGTGTTTTTGACCGGGCACACCGGTTTCAAGGGCGCGTGGATGAATCTCTGGCTGCAACGCTTAGGCGCTAAGGTGACCGGCTATGCGCTGGCGCCGCACACCGAGCCGAGCATGTTTGCCCTGGTGAGGACCCACTCGCCATCTCACATCGCCGATATACGCGATGAGCCCACAGTCCGCGATGCCCTGATTGGGGCGGATCCGCAGATCGTCATTCACATGGCCGCGCAAGCGCTGGTGCGTGAATCGTATCGCGATCCGCTCGCCACCTACGCCACCAACGTACTCGGCACCGGCAGCGTGTTGCAGGCCTGCCGCGCCCTTAAGCACTTGCAATGCGTGCTCGTCGTGACCAGCGATAAAGTCTATGAAAATAACGGCCAAGGCCGGCCCTTTGTCGAAGGCGATCGTCTGGGCGGCCATGATCCCTACAGCAACAGCAAGGCTTGCGCGGAGCTCTTGACACTGAGTTTTCGGGATAGCTTCTTTGGCGACGGCGCGCCGATCGCAACGGCACGCGCCGGCAATGTCATTGGCGGTGGCGATTGGTCGCAAGATCGTCTGATCCCGGACTGCGTTCGGGCGCTCAAAGCGGGCGAGCCGGTCGCTTTGCGATATCCGGAAGCGATTCGCCCTTGGCATCATGTGCTTGAACCGCTGTCGGGTTATCTCGCCCTCGCGCAGGCGCTGGTGCAGGCGCCGCTCGCGACGCCTCGCGCTGTCAATTTTGGCCCGGACCCGTCATCCTTCTGCACGGTGCGAGAGGTTGTCGAACATTTTAGTGCGAGCTTTGCGGGCCGCCCCGGTTGGCGGCGCGATGCGGGCGCGCATCCCAAAGAGGCGGGCGCTCTGACGCTATCTTCGGCCCTGGCGGAGAGATCCTTGGATTGGCGTCCTCGATTGGCTGTGGGTGAAGCGCTGGCCTGGACCGCGGACTGGTACCGGGCGCATGCGGCGGGGGAGAACATGACGAAGTATTCCGAGGCGCAGATTAC
>DATNKC010000237.1:0-2979 GCA_035603615.1 Steroidobacteraceae bacterium
GTCGCGCGGGCAAAACCCGTTGGTCTTGATGATGGCGCTTTCGCTGCCTGGCGCAGCTCACGCGCTGGGCTTGGGCGAGATCCATGTGAACTCTGCTCTCAACGAGCCGCTCGCGGCGGACATCGAGATCCTCGGCGCAACCGCGGAAGAACTTTCCAGCCTGACCGCGTCGGTTGCCAATCGGGATACATTTCTGCGATTCCGTGCCGAACGTCCAGCCTTCCTCGCTTCGGCCACGTTCAAGGTATCGCACGACGTGAAGGGAAAGCCCGTGCTGCTCATCCGCTCGACCGACTCATTCACCGAGCCGGTCGTCAATCTGTTGGTTGATCTTCGCTGGCACAATGGCGAAGTCATTCGCCAGTATTCTCTGCTGCTGGATCCAGCTGGTTTCCCAGCAGCGACTCAAGTGGCCGCGGCTTCGCCGGTGGTTCCGCCCGCGTCGCTCGCTCTGCCGGCGCCGGCTGCCGCGGTGACCACCAGCACTTTGGCAGCGAACACGACGCGCACCACCACTCACGTAAAAATCGGCGCGAAAGCAACGCTCCGGGGTGTCGCTTGGCGCGTCGGCGCGCGCTCCGATTCCGATCTCAAGAAAACCATGTTGGCCATTTTCCGCGCCAATCCGAGCGCATTCGAGGGCAACATAAATCGTCTGCGTCGGGGTGCCGTGCTGACGATTCCTTCGGCGGCGGACATCTCAACCATATCCAAGGAAGATGCCAGCCGCGAAATTCAAGCACAGATGACGGCCTGGCGCGTCTCACCGCAGAAAGTGCACACCGCAGCCGCCTCGGTGCAGGCAATGCCGGTGCCGGCAATACCGGTGCCGGTGCAAGCAATGCCGGCGTCGGCGCAAGGCATTACTCCGGCTATGCATGCCGCCGCGCCGATTGCCGCAACCGCTTCGACAGACGCCGCCGATGCGCCCCGCGCAGAAACCAAGCCCGGCGGTGATGCGGCGGAGGCAGCGGCGCTCAATCTGCGGGTCCAGTCCCTCGAACAGGGACTTCATGACATGCAAGCTCAGTTGAAACGCGAGCACGACAAATTGCTCAACGTGCAGGCCCAGGTCAGGTACGCAGAACAAGCGGTGAGCGATCCAGTCGCGGCGGCCCCCGCCTCGCGCTCGTGGTCGCTGACGTCCTTGGTCGCAGGCTTAGCCTTGCTGGCGGGCGTTCTGGGCGCGACGTTCCTCAAGCTGCGTCGCCGCGCGCCGAAGATCAACGCCAACTCGATCTCGGCCGGCAGCGCACCCATGGTGGGCGAAACTTCGAATCCCGCTACGGCGCGCCGGGTGGCCGAGGAGCCGGCGCCGCGCGAAACACCGCGTATCGTGCCGCGGCCGACGCTTCAAGACTCGATTGAATTGAGCGCAGCGCGGAACCCCGTGCTTAGTGAGCCAAAGGCGAAGGCCAGCGAACCAATCTCCACGGCTCCGAACACTGAAGTCGCTGCTCCGGCCAAGCCCGTTTTCATTGTCGACGAGGATGAGCTGCGGGCAGCCTACGAAGACACCCTGGATCTTTCCGGCGAGACCGCGATTCTTCCGGAGAACCTGCCTGCCGCCACGGTCAATCTGGACGCGCATGCGCTACAGGCCGCAGCCGTCGCCACCGCCGATGAATCCGCCGCTGCTGACGAATCTGCAACGGTCATGGTCAGCGCCGAGGCGTTGCACGTCGACACCACCAGACTGGATTACAACCTGGTGGATCTCGATCTGACCGCTCAGCACGTGCAAATGCCGAGCGTCTTGCACGAGCGTGCGGTGGTCAAAGAGCGGCGCACCAATCTGGTCGATGTTCTGAAGAAGGCGGTTGAACGTGAACCCGACCGCCGCGATTTGCGCATGAAGCTGCTGGAGACCTACTACGCCGCTGCCGCCGCCAATCGGCAGGCATTTCTCGACGTGGTGCAAAAGCTCGCGCGGGACCGGGACCGCCTGGGCGAGGGCGAATGGGATAAGATCGCCTTCATGGGCAAGCAGATCGCTGCGGATACCGCTTTGTTTTCCGCAGACTCAGAGGCGGAAGCGGAGGACGACAACAAATTGGCCGATTGCGCCTGAAGTCTGCCAAGACTTCGTTTGCCGCGGCAGGCACCGATGTCGGAGTCGCCTCAGGCCACGCCGCGTTCTTGCAGGAACTCGCTTAAGATTCTCGTGGTGTGGCTCTTCCCGGGCTTGCGCGTGATGGCCTCAGGTGAGCCCTGCGCGACGACTTGTCCTCCGCCTGAGCCGCCCTCGGGCCCGAGGTCGATGATCCAGTCGGCTTCCGCCATGATGTCGAGATTGTGTTCGATCACGACCAGGGTATTGCCGGTGTCGACCAGTCGATGCAGCACGCGCAACAGCTTTTCCACATCCGCCATGTGCAGGCCCACCGTGGGCTCGTCGAGCACGTAAAGCGTGTGCTGCCCCTCGCGGCGCGCGATGTCTTGCCCGAGCGCGTCGGTGCGCACTTTCGCAAGTTCGGTGACCAACTTGATGCGCTGGCTTTCTCCGCCGGACAAGGTTGGGCTGGGCTGGCCCAGGCTGAGATAGCCTAATCCGACGTCGGCGAGCAGGCTCAACGGATGATGCACGCTGCGCTGCGCCGCGAAGAACGGCAGTGCGTCCTCGACACTCATCGCCAGTATTTCGCCGATATTCTTGCCTTTGAACAGAATGCTCAGGGTCTCCGGATTGAAGCGTTTGCCGCCGCAGACATCGCAAAGCACCTGCACATCCGGCAAGAAACTCATTTCGATGCGCTGCATCCCCTGGCCTTCGCAAGCCTCGCAGCGGCCACCCGCGGTATTGAAGGAAAAGCGGCTGGCGGTGAATCCACGCATGCGCGCCTCGGTTGCATCGGCGTACAGGCGGCGAATCGAATCCCAGAAACCAATGTAGGTCGCGGGGCAGGAGCGAGGCGTTTTGCCAATGGGGGTTTGATCGACCTCAAGCACCCGGCTGATCGATTGCCATCCTGAAATGGC
>DATNKC010000238.1:0-5867 GCA_035603615.1 Steroidobacteraceae bacterium
CGCGCTGTGGGTATTTTGTATCTCCTGCAGGCCAGCGGTGCGCGCCGCGGCGACAAGATGATCATTTTCCTGAGCAACAATGAGCAATTTCTCGACGGCTTCTGGGCCGCCCTATGCGGCGGCATCGTACCGGTGCCGCTCGCAGTGGGCATCAGCGACGAGCACCGCCACAAGCTGCTTAGGGTCGCGCAAAAGCTCGGCAATCCGCTGCTGTACACCGACGCTAAGAGCTTGGAGCGCCTGGGAGCTCTCGCCGCGCAGGTCGGCGAAACCGCATTCTTCGAGCAGCTAAAGGCGCGGGCATTCCTGGTGGAATCGATAACGGACATCTCGAAAGCCGGAAAGCTCGTGCACCCCAGCCCAAGCGACCTGGCGTTTATTCAATACTCGTCCGGATCCACCAGCGAACCGAAGGGCGTCATGCTGACCCATCGGAATCTGGCCGCCCACATTCAAGGCGCGACAGAAATCGGCGACTACAACCCGCGCGATACCTCGTTGAGCTGGATGCCGCTGACGCACGACATGGGCTTGATCGGACTTTACTTGATGCAATTCACGAATCGCGTGCACATCAATCTCATGCCGACCGAATTGTTCGTGCGGCGGCCGCTGCTGTGGCTGCAAACAGCCGCCAAGAAGCGCGTCACGCTCACGTGCTCGCCCAACTTCGGCTACCGGCATTTTCTGAAAGTGCTGGGCGATCGGCGCCTGGAGAACACGGACTTATCCTGCATTCGACAGATCTACAATGGAGCGGAACCGATTTCGGCGGCGCTGTGCAACGAATTCATGAACGCGCTGGCGTATACCGGTTTGAAACGCAGCGCCATGTATCCGGTGTACGGATTGGCGGAAGGCTGTCTCGGCGTCGCCTTTCCGCCCCAGGGTGCGGAGTTTCACTGGATTCGCCTGAACCGCCACCGTTTGAGCGTGGGTGCAAAGATCGAACTCAATCCAATCGAAGCGCGCGATGCGCTCGAGGTGGTGAGCGTGGGCCACATCGTGCCGAACACCGAAATGCTGATCGGGGATGACTCGCGCGCCGGCCTGGCGGACGAAACCGTCGGCCACATTTTGATTCGCGGGCCCAGCGTCACGAGCGGCTACTATGGCGATCCCGAGGCCACCGCCGCGGCGATCGATGCGAACGGATGGCTGGATACCGGCGATCTGGGCGTGATCCACGAGGCTTCGCTTTTCATCGTTGGCCGCGCGAAGGAGATCATCTTCGTCAACGGGCAGAATTACTATCCCTATGATCTCGAGAATATCGCGCAGCGCGCGCCCGGCATCGATCTAAATAAGATCGTCGCCGCCGGTATCGCACGGCCCGGATCGCAAGGCGAGGAGCTGGTGATGTTCGTGCTCCATCGCGGCAGCATGGAGGAGTTCCTGCCCACTGCGAACGCGGTCGGCAGGCTGATCAATGAACACACGGGACTGGAGGTCGCGCAAGTCATTCCGACCAAACGCATCCCGAAGACCACCAGCGGCAAGGTTCAGCGCCATCTGTTGGAACAAGCCTACATTGACGGTGAGTTCGACAACGAACTCGCCGAACTCAAGACGCTGCGCGAATCCCGCGGCGCCTCGGAGCGCGAAGCGGCTGCAGGCCTGGAGGCTCGCTTACAAGCCCTCTGCGAAGCCGCGTTGCCGGGAAAGAGAATCGATGTGAACGACAACTTGTTCGAGATCGGCGCGAGCTCCCTTAAGTTGATTGAAATACACGAAAGCGTCGATAAGGACTTCCCGGGGCTTGTCGATCTCACCGAGTTGTTCGACTATCCGACCATCGCGCAATTGGCGAAGCACCTGGAAGGCAAGCTCAAAGCGACTCCCCGGCGCTGAACGTGTCGCAATTGTCGATTTTTCCGGAATCGAATCCGCGGCGAAACCAGCGGACGCGCTGCGCGGAAGTCCCGTGGGTGAAGCTGTCCGGCACGACGGTCCCCTGGGTGCGCTTTTGCAATGTGTCATCGCCCACCGAAGAGGCCGCGGCGAGGCCTTGATCCAAATCGCCGGGCTCGAGAATTTTGCGCGCCCGGTTGGCCTGCTGGGCCCATACGCCGGCGAAGCAGTCGGCTTGGAGTTCAACCCGCACCGACACTTGATTCGCGCCGACGCGTCCTGCGCGCCGTTCGGATTGCGCGGCGCTATCGGTGATACCCAAGAGATTCTGCACGTGATGCCCCACCTCGTGCGCGATGACGTAGGCGCGTGCGAAATCTCCAGGGGCGCCAAACTCCGTGGCCAGCTGCCGATAAAAGGACAGGTCGATATAGACCTTTTGATCGCCGGGACAGTAGAAGGGACCTGCGGCCGAACTTGCGAGCCCGCAAGCCGAACCGACTTGCCCGCTGAACAATACCAGCTTGGGCCGCGTATAGACCTTGCCCATGTTTTGGAAATACGTGCCCCAGACCGCTTCGGTATCGCCCAGAATCGCGCGCACGAAATCGACCTGCGGATCGTTGGGATCGGCCACTGAGGGAGCTTGGGCGGGCGAGGTGACCGCTTGCGGGTCCCCGTTCAACAGGCTGAGCAGCGTCGCCGGATTGATGCCCATGAAATATCCGATCACCACAATGACGATGGTGCCAATGCCGATGCCGGCACCCCGCCCGATCCCCGAACCGCGCTGGTCCTCGACGTTGTCGCTGCGTGGGCTTTCATCCAGTTTCATGGGTGCTCTCCGGCTTGGGTGTTCGGGCTGACCCTATGATAGTCCCGCTAATCTGAGGCGGCGGCGCCATATAGCGGCTTTTTCAGCCGCCAGCGCCGGTAGGACCACAGCCAATCGGCGGGACTCTTGAGCACGGCGGCTTCGCAGGCGCGCGCATACCGCTCGGTCACCTGATTGCCATCAATCGGCTCACGCCCGTCCCACAGGGGCAGAAATTCAACTTCGTAATAGCTGCGCCGCACGCGACGCACATGGGCGTACAGGATGGGCAGACGCATCGCGCGCGCAATCTGCTCGGCACCCACGTAGAAGGCGGTGTCTTGACCCAGAAATGTCGTCCAATAGCGCTGATCCGTGGACATCGGCGCTTGGTCCGCGTTCATCCCCACCGCGCGAATTACGCCCCGCCGGCGAAAAAAGTCCGCCAGCAATTCCTTGGCGGGCACCAATCTTGCGCCGAAGCGCGAACGCAGCTTGAGCATGAGGCGCTCCGCCCAGGCATCGTGTAAGGGCTTGTAGGCCGCATCCACGGGATACCCGATTTGCAGCGTCACCCCCTGCAGCAGCCACTCCCAATTGGCGAGATGCGAAGTCATGAACATGATGGATTGGCCCGCATCGAGGTATTGCCGCGCCAATTCGCCATTGACGACGCGCATGCGGCGACGCATGTCATCCTCGGTCATCGACACCGACTTCAACAACTCGACCGAGACATCGCAAAAATTTCTCAAGAATTGTTTGTGAAGGGCCTCGCGTTCCGCCTTACTCAAGGAGGGAAAGACTTTTTCGAGCTGCTCGCGGATGACATGCTCGCGGTGGCGCACGACGTAGTAGGCAAGAAAGTAGAGAAACGCAGCCAGCGCGTAGAGCGCGGCCCAAGGCAAGCGTGACAAAAGTTTAAGCATGAATATCCGCGAACGGCATCGTTCGCACCGCAAACGCAAATTCTAACACACTGTTTTTGAACGGTTTCGCAGCCCTTAGAAGGCAACAGCGGTATCATAGGGCCGGTGAGCAGCGCAGAATTCATCGCCCCAGGCACTTCCCCGCCCGTTGCGGGCGGCACGATGAAGGTCAACATCGTTCGTGCCGGCCTCGACTCGCACCTCGACAAAGAGGATCGGGTCGCGGTGGAGGCGCCGCTCGAGTACATGCTGCACCATCCCGCGCTCGGGCTCGAACCGGTGTCGTTCGGTACGACCATGAGAACGCCGGGCGACGATGAGAATCTGGCGGTGGGATTGTTGTACGGTGAAGGCATCGTCAACCAGGTCAGCGATATCGACGCCGTGGAATCGAGCACGCGTCGCCCCAATGTGGTCAATGTGCGCCTGCGTCCCGATGTGCGCATGGAAATGCAAACGGCGACGCGGCGTTTTTCGGCCGGCTCGAGCTGCGGCGTGTGCGGCACCACCGGGCTCGATGCCGCGATCGCCCGTGCGGCCGCCACGCGCATTGCGCCGACGCGCGCAATCGAGCTGGCGTTGCTGTTCAGTTTGCCCGAGCGCATGCGCTCGGCTCAGTCCAAATTCGGCGACACCGGCGGCATCCATGCCGCGGCCCTGTTTGATTTTTCCGGCACTCTTCTGACCGTGGCGGAAGATGTCGGCCGTCACAACGCCTTCGACAAGCTGGTCGGCGAACTCTTGATGGCGGGACGCCTGCCGCTCAACGAGCACATCATTTTATTGAGCGGCCGCGCGAGTTTTGAGCTCACGCAAAAGGCCCTGCGCACGGGCGTCGGTATTCTCGCGGCCATCGGCGCGCCGTCGAGCCTCGCGGTGAATCTGGCCGTGGCCTCGGGTCTCACGCTGGTGGGCTTCTTGCGAGAAAAGCATTGCAACGTGTACTCGAGTCCGCAGCGCTTCACGGCGAATGCGGAGTGGGCGCGGGGCAAGGATTAGGCGCTCCGGCACTGTGAGTTTGACCGGGCCGGATGGCCTACTGGGATAGGAGGCCTTTCAGACCCGACGGCCAAGCTCACGGTGCTGGAGGACGGTCGATATCACTCCGTCGTCGCAGCAGTTGCGCTGTTCGGCGCCAAAACCGTTTTTCGCTGCTTCGGCTTGGATTTGATCTTGGGCCACCACGGCAGAGCTTCCGTCATCACCAGCACCTTCCCCGGCGCCAGGGCCGGTTGATAGCCCGGTAGACCTTTCAAAATGTCACGCCAGCGGGGCCCGGCGAGCGCCGCGCACAAGCGCTGGACGGCGGTATGCCCGAGATTGCCTTTCAGGCAGGCGAGAAAATAGTTCTCCTCCACCAAAGGCGCGAAGTGCAGTCCGAACTCGAGTGCGGCAGCCTCAACGCCAACACCCGCATCGGCCAAGCCGCTCGCCACGCACAGGGCCACGGCAACGTGGGTCTCCTCAGTCAGTCCGTCATACCCGGACAAATCGCTGGGATTTAACGCGTGTTCGTGCAGAAGATGATCGATGAGCATCCGCGTGCCGGATCCGACCTGCCGGTTGACGAACCGCAAGCGGTGCCGAACCACATCGGGGAAGGTGCGAATGAGCGCCGCATGTTCACGCCTGACCATCAGGCCCTGCATGCGACGCGAACAACCGATCAATTTATGCCGCCCCGGCTTGAGCAGGGGCTTTAAGGCCTTGGCAAACACCGGCGCGGCGCCACGGAGTGCCGGCACGTGAAAACCCGCCACGAGGCATTGCCGATCGGATAATCCGCGCAGCGCATGCTCGCTTCCCTGAAACCGGATATCCAAGTGCAGGTCCGCGGTGTCGGCAAGGTGCAGCTGCAGCCTGGAGAGCGCCATGTCATGGCTGGCTTGGACCGCCAGCAGCTGGTGGCGCTGATCGCGCGCTTCAGCGACGACGCGCGCGAGGTCGGAACGCAAGGCCTCGATGTGAGGCTGCATGCGCGTGCGCGCACGCCGCTCGGCCCACAGCAGCCTTTCGGCAAACTGCGTCGGCCGGGCTCTTTGTCCTTGCGACCAGATGATGAGCGGCTCGCCGAGCTTCTGTTCCCATTTTCGCAGCGAGCCCCACAGGTAGCGGTAAGAACATCCCAGAGACTGCGCCGCATGGCGAATCGAGCCCAGCTCCAAAACCGCGCTGAGCAGGTCAAACAGCGGATTGCCGAGCGTCGCGCCGCGCTGCTCGCCGGGCTCGAAGGCATAGCGCAAGTGCAATCCGAGCGAGGTCTCGGCCTTCGT
>DATNKC010000239.1:0-18033 GCA_035603615.1 Steroidobacteraceae bacterium
AAGTAGTGCAAGACATCGAGGATGACGACGGCGTCTGTGGTCCCGAACTCCGAGCTACGGATGTCACCCTGAAGTATTTCGCATTCGCACCCTAGCGCGATGCGCGCGCGCTCCACATCGCGAATCATCAATTCGATCCCGCGAGTCGAGCGCGGATTTGGCGCCGGCGGCCAGCCTTTCGGCCAGCTACCGCTCTCGTAGCAGAGCAAGGCCGCTTTGAGCCAGGCGGCCAGCAGCCCCTGACCGCAGCCCAAGTCGAGAATATGGCCGCGGCCCAGCAACATTCCACGCTCCAGCAGGGCGCGAAACACCGGATCACCGCGTAGCTTGCCGCGCGCAAAGTTGTAGGCAAATACGCCGGCGTTGCGATAGGGCTCGCTGGCCCGATCGATCAGCACTGTATGCTCGGTGCTGGGATCTTCGGGCGCTGCAATCCACTGCAGGGTGGAACGCATCATCGACACGACCTCCCCAATTTAGCCAATCGCGATATTTCCGCTACGCCAACGGCAGATGATGCGGGCGCACCAGCATGTGCCAGTCTTGGTGTTCCTCCAGGATCAGTTCGATGGCTGCCATGATGGACTCTTTGATCGGCTCAGCCTCGGGCGCAGATCCCCGCGGCTCCAAAGTCGCGCGAATCGATCCAATGGCGCGCTGCAATTCTCCCCATAGCCGCTCGGAGGTGGAGCCGAGCCGATAAGCCTCGGACTGGGCGAGAGCGCCGTGCAGCGAGGCGCCGAGCGCCGGGAAAAAAGTGGTTAGAAGCGAAAGCCAAACCGTATGCAAGGCAAGATGCAGCAGTGCGCCAAACGCAGTCAATCCGAACAGACCGATGTTCAAAGAATGCACCCGATGCAGCAGTGCGTGCTGCTTGATGGCGACCCGATGATGGTAGTGTGCCTGCGCCTCGAGAATGCCGGTAGTCCAAACTGCATATTTCGTGATGAACGCCGGATCCGACCAGGCGGCATCGAGGAGCGTTCGCGCCAGCGACTCGTTTTTCGCGCAGATCGCTTCCAGTTCGTCGCCGCTGCGCAGGTGATTGCCCGGATCGAAGACCCGCATGTACCAATTCGCCGAGGGCTCGGGTTGCGAGAAATCGATGAGGGGTGCAACGAGCGGAAGATACCAAATCAATTCCGCAGCAGTGCGGGCGCGCAGCCACTGTCCTTGCCAGTCGCGCCGATGTCCCACCCAGTAAATGCCGCTCACCGTCCCGATGACCACAACTTCGGCGAGCGCCCAAAGCCCCACGTAGGGGTGCAGCAGGTGGCGCCGATCATCCCAGCCCAGCGCGAGCGGCAGCACGGCGAACAGCACGGCGAGCGCGCTCAACAAATAAATCGCCCAGAAGCCGCTCCGGTAGCGGTGGCCGTAGTGTACGGCGCGGGCATCGAACATCAGGTGGGCGGGAGCGAGGGCTTCGATCAGGGGCAACAAGCGTTCCGGAGGACTGGCCGCGGGCGGTGGCGGCGGGATGTGCAATCGGCTACCGATCAAGAGAACCCGTTGGATTGACTGATGTAGCGCCATAGCGTGACTAGCTCAAGACCTCATACGTCGTCGCAAATATGTCGTTGGCGACGATACCGAGACTGCCGTCTCCGTAGTCGACGAGCCAATCACCGGGGTGACCCGAGAGCTTCGAGACCTCATCGGCCAGCAGCACATCGAAGCGCTGCTGCAGTTGCAGGGCCAGAATGTGGTACGGCAGGCTCATGTAGCGGCCGGACATGCCCTCGAGCGTAGGGGGGACAGGCCGGTACTTGTGCGAGAACTTGCCATGCGAAACCCGCCATTGGTGGCCGCCGTTTCCGGTCAATATCGCGTCCCCCGGATGCGCATGCACCACCCCTTCCGGCGTGCGCACGATACAGGCCACGTCGGTGAAGCGAACTTCCACCTCACGTTCCAATTTTCTCGCCTCGACATGTTGGGGATTGCCAGAGACCTCGGCGGAGTACCCGCTTTTCCCGCTGCAGCGAAATATCAACTCATCGTATCCTTTGTTATTCTCATGATCGCTGGAATCATACGGTCGGCGGTAGACCGCCGAATCTCACTTCTTTTGATCTTCCAGAGGATAGGTGCGTGCGGGCTCGGCGGTGGGCGCGACTCCCGGCGGCGGCTGTCCCGCGACGGCGGGAACATCGGCCTGCGGCGCGGGAGAAGTGCGTATCGCGGTGCCGGTAGCCTGGGCCAGGCGTTCGAGGAATCGCTGCGCGGTGGCCGGAGGGGCGGGCGCCTGGCCCGAAAAGATCTCCGACGCGCCCACGCCGCTCTTGTGATAGAACGAGGCATTCGCCGAGCGGTCGATCGAGATCACACTGCCGTCGAGCGCGATACCGCCGAACAGGCCGCGCGTGCGGGCGTAGGAGTAAATCTCCGCATTGAAAGCAATGTCGGTGGCCGCAGAACCTTGGCGTCCTACCGGTCCGGTGGCGACTGACGCGTCAGCCCCCAAAGTGAGCTTGCCGCCGGCGATGCCCTCGATGCCGGTCTTGGTGGTGAAGACCAAGATGATGTCGGAGGATTGCGCGCCGGCCTGAAAACCCCAGCTGCCGCCCGTCAGCGAGACGAATACGGGGTTGCTCCAGGGAGCGGTCAATTTGTCGCGCACCGCCAGCACGCCATTGCCGTGACGCCCGCCGAAAATAAATGCGACCTTGGTGACATCAGGAATGACCGCGATGCCATAGGCATGCGCGAGCAAGGTATCCGGCAGGCGCACGTCCGGCATTGCCCTGACTTCTTCAAGCACCTCGGTGGCCGTGAGCAAACGTCCTTCTTCGCGTGCGCCGGCGTGTGCAATATTTAAGAAAGCAGCGGCGAGAATCGCCGCGGATAGCGCCACCCCAGGGTGTTTTCTGTTTGGCATCAAGGAACCCTCCAATATTGCGGGCAGTCTACCGCAAGACAGAGGCAGCGGGCGGCTTCAGATCGCCGAGAACTCGCACCGCCTCGGCTTCACGATGATGTGTGCGATAGTAGTCAGCGAGCCGTTTCGTCGCCAGCTCCACTTCAGGGTGCAGAGGTCCGACTGTTTTCAACAGTTTTGATCGCGCTGCAGCCAACATCGGCTCGCCTTCGGCAGCATTACCCTCCGCGATCAGCAGCCAGCCTAAACTCGCTTCGGTGCGAGCGGCGCGCCAATCGCCGGGTCCCGCGGAGCCCAAATCGATATCCAATGCCGCGCGCAGTTCGGTGTCGGCGTCCGCCAGTTTTCCGCGGCGTAAAAGCACCTCGCCCAGCAGATGTCGCGAAGCGGCCACGTATAAATGGCGCGGAGGAAGCGCCTTCTCGTATATGGCGAGTACTTGGCGTGCCGTGCGTTCGGCGTCGTCCAGATTGCCGGCATCGAGGTATAACTTCGCGACCGCATCCATGAAGTAGCCAGCCATGTAATGGTCGGGGCCCAAGCGCTCCGAAATTATTCTCACCGCATCCTGGGTCATTTTCATGGCGCGGACCGGGTCGCCTTCGCGCTCGTAAACCGTGCCGAGATTCGCCTCGATCGAGGCGACGCGCTGATTATCAAGCCCAAAATCACCGCGCTCGATCTGCAAGGACTCATTGAGCATTTGTTCCGCTTCGGCGTACTTTCCTTGCTGCATCAGCAGGTAACCTAAGTTTCCCATCGCTATCGCATAGTCGGGATGATTGCGGCCGACAGTCGCGCCCAACAAATTCATCGAATCCCGTATCAGTTGCTCGGCATTCACATAGTTGCCGGACCATTGCGCGGCGCTGGACAGAGCGCCCAAGGTCGCTGCTATCCCCAAGCGCTGGTCCCCGGGAACGCGGCGATAGATGAACAGAGCCTGGTTGAATAATGTCTGGGCAAGTTGCGGATCGCTTTTGGCATTGAGAGAGAAGTTTCCGTATTGAGACAGAATATCGGCGGTCTCGACCGTGGGCGGCGCATTGCCGGCTTGAGACAATGCCAGCGCCTCTTTCACGTTGGCCTCAGCGCCCGCCAGACGGCCGGCATCAGTCAGAGCCTGTGCCAAGTTGGCCAGCGCCGCGGCCAGCTTGCCATTGTCAACGGGCCGCGCGTCGCGGCGAATGGCCACCGCCTGTTCGAACAGCGGTATGGCGCGATCGTTCAATCCCTGTCTGCGGTAGGCGAGACCGATACTTTCCAGCAGCTGGGCGCGGACTTCAGGTTGCAGAATCAAGTTGTCTTTGATTTTTTCGGCGCCTTGGTCCAGCAGATCCTTGGCGGTAGGTTCCTTGCCTTGGGCGTTGAAGGGGTCGGCCTGCGAAAAGACGTCGACCATGAACGCCGAAACCTGCTGCGCCCGATCCCGCTCGAGGGCCGTCGCATCGCGCGCGAGCAAAATGCGGTGGTTCTCCCAAAGCGTGACGCCGGCGATCAGCGCCAGGCCGACGAACACCGCGCTCGTCGCGACCGCCGCCAACAAATTCCGGCGCAGGAACTTGGCAGAGTTGTAGCGCCAATCGCCCTGGCGCGCTCGCACCGGCTGGCCGAGCAGATGCCGGCGCAAATCGTCGGCGAGCGCCTCGACCGATGAATAGCGCCGGTCCGGCTCCTTGCGCATGGCCATGCCCACGATGGCATCCAAATCACCGCTCAAACGCGTGCGCAGGCGTTGCGGAGAAAGTCCGCGTCGATCCGAAATACGGCTGCGATCCGCGTCGGTTTCGCCTTTGAGTTTCGCAACCACGACTTGACTCGGACGGGCCGGGTCATCCATGCAGATGGCGCGTTCCAATTGCAGCTGGCTATAGCTCAAGAGCCGGTACGGCGAGCGGCCGGTCAGCAATTGATACAACAGTACACCGAGCGCGTAGATGTCCGTGGCGGTGGTAATCGGCCTTCCTAGAACTTGCTCCGGCGCCGCGTTCTCAGGCGTGAGTATCCGCTCCTGCAGGCGCGTGACGGGCAGCGTATGCGAGAGATTTTCGGGCGCAAGCAATTTTGCGATGCCGAAATCGAGCAGCTTTGGATTTCCTTCATCGGTGACGAAGATATTCGATGCCTTGATGTCGCGGTGCACGACCAGATTGCGGTGCGCATAGTGAACCGCAGCGCAAACCGAGATGAACAGCTCGAGGCGCTCGCGTATGAACAGCGTGCGGCTGTCGCAGTAACTATCGATGGATTCGCCATCGACATACTCCATGACCAAGTACGGTGTGCCGTCCTCGAGGTCGCCGCTGTCGATGAGGCGCGCGATCGAGCCATGATCGAGCGTCGCCAGAATGTGACGTTCACTGTGCAATCGGCTGCGCAGGCGCGGATGCACCGTGGCGTGCTGCAGCACCTTGATCGCGACCAGCTGGTGATATTGCGAATCGTCGCGCTCGCCGCGGTATACGACGCTCATGCCGCCGTGGCCCAGAATCGACACGACCCGATAGGGGCCGACGCGCGTACCGATCAGGCGGTCGCGATGATCTTCCAGCAGAGACTCGGCCGCAGCGCCGACCGCGTGCAGCAGCGGATCGTCCTTGCTGTTATCGCGCGCCAACAGGGACTGGACCGATAAACGCAGGTCGGAATCCTCACCGCAGCACCTGTCCAGTTGCATGCTGCGCTCGGGGCCGTCCATATCGGCCACTTGCTCGAACACCGATTTGATCTGATGCCAGCGTGCACGCGGAATCATGATCGGTAGGCGCCGATTTCGTTGAGCAGCCACGCCTTTGCGAGCCGAATGTCGCGATGCACCGTGGCCGCGGAGGCGCCCACCGCGGTTGCGATCTCGTCGTAGGTCATTCCACCGAAATAATGCAATTCGATGACCTGAGCCAGGCGCGGCTCGAGTTGCAGCAAGCCCTCCAAGGCCTCGTCAAGGGCGACCACATCGACATCAATTGGCAGCGATATTTCCGCGAGGTCGACGCCGGTGTGATCGCGAACGCCGCCGTCGCGCTTGACCCGCGAGCGCGACTTCGCATGGTCCACCAACACTCGGCGCATGAGCCGCGATGCGAGGGCGAAAAAATGTTGACGATCTTGCAGGTCCACATTGGCCTGCACCAGGCGAAGAAACGCTTCGTGCACCACCGCGGTCGCCTGAAGCGTATGGCTGCCGCGTTCGGCGCGCATGTAGCCGCGCGCCAAGCGGCGCAATTCGTCGTACACCAGCGGGGTCAAGCGCTCTAGTGCCTGCGGGTGGCCGGTGCGCCACTCGGTCAGCAGCTGGGTGAAATTGGCTGGGACTTCCATCGTCATTTATCCACAACCATAGACGATTTTTGGGGGTCTCCCCCGTTTAGGGCTTTCCCCTAAGCATACATTGTTATGCAATGTGAGGGGAATTGCGGGCGAACGTCGCTTAACCCAGTAGGCCACGCGTGCCGTTGGGTCGCGGTCCTTTATCAACTTTACACCGGAGCAATCAATATGAAGATCAGTTTAGCCGCTTTGAACACCGCTTGCGCTGTCGCCAGTTCCACTTTTGTGGGTTTCGACATGCCGCCGATCGTCCCGCCGCATGCGCCTGCCGTGATTCTCGCCTAAAGGACCCGAAAGACATGCATCGTAGAAGGATTACGGTGGCCGTCGCGGCTGTTTTTGCGATCGGCGCCGCATTTGCGGCGCAACCCACGTCGCTGCAGGCGGATTGGGGCCAAGCAGCCGTTCAGCGGTCGCCGTGGATACCGGGCTCGGCCAGCCCGATGTCCGCACATGAGCCGTACGAGTCTGCGCTAGCCCCACCGCGATAGGGCTAAAACGGAACGGATCGGGGGGCGGGGCTCTTGGGAGCCTCGCCCCGGTCGCGCGTGCGCTAGACTTGAGCGCATCGACCCTTTGGAGCGCCCGTGTCTGGAATTGTTGTCATTGCGCATCGCGGCGCAAGCGGTGAGCGGCCGGAACACACGCTCGAGTCGTATCGGGTAGCGATCGAGGAGGGCGCGGACTACATCGAGCCGGATCTCGTCATGACCCGTGACGGGGTGCTCATTGCCCGGCATGAGAATGAAATCGGCGGCACCACCGACGTCGCGCAGCATCCGGCCTTTGCTGCCCGCCGCCGCACGCAGGTCATCGATGGCGAGGCCTTTACCGGCTGGTTCACCGAAGACTTCACGCTGTCGGAAATCAAGACGCTTCGTGCGCGCGAACGCCTCGGCGAATTGAGGCCGCAAAATCGCCAATTTGACGGGCGATTTGCCGTGCCCACCTTTGATGAAATCATGCAGCTGGTCATGAGCGCGAATCGGCATCCGGGCCGCAATCGACCCGTCGGGGTCTATCCGGAAACCAAGCATCCCGCGCATTTCGCCGCAATAGGCCTGCCCCAGGAATTGTCGCTCCTCGATACCTTGCAGCGTTATCAATACGCCAAGCCGGGCGCACCCGTATTCATCCAGTCCTTCGATCCTGGCAATTTGCAGCAATTGCGCAGCATGACGCAGCTGCCGTTGGTGCAATTGCTGGAGCATGAACTCGGCGATCTTTCGCGTATTGCGAAGCATGCCGACGCGATCGGCATCGCCAAAGCGCTGGCCACGCCGCAGGCAGTCGCGGCGGCGCACGCCGCCAATCTGCGTGTGCACGTGTGGACGTTTCGCGCCGAGAACGAATTCTTGCCGCAGGATTTGCAGGTTGGTACCGATCCCAAAGTCCATGGCCGCCTGGAGGACGAGATTCGACGCTACCTGGAACGGGGCATCGACGGTTTTTTCGTGGATTTTCCCGCGATCGGCGTGCGGGTCCGGGATGCCTATATTTCAGCGGCCCAGCCGCTGCACCAGCCGGCTGCGGACACGAGTTTGCCGGCAAATAAGTTGCAGGGACGGTAGCTGGCGCCGCTCGCGCCCTGCAGCAGCAGGCAGTTGTCGCAACGCGAGCCTTTCACATAGGCCGGATATTTTTTCGCGTCGGCTTGATTTGCGTCCTCAACATAGCCGACCGCGACCGCTTTAGGATCCTTGACATCGAGGTGCGGCAATTCAGCCGCGCCCGACTTGGCGCTCCTGAGGATTGAAACCGCGGCGGCCGCGGCGGCGAGATTTTTCACCAGTGTTCTGCGGCTCACTGCGCGGCTCGGTGTGGGGCGGACCATGCGTACCCTTCCTGATATGCTGAGATTTTTGGAATTCCTGTGCCCAGCATACCGCTATTGCTCAAACTCGCGCGAGTCGGATTTTTCGCCGCGTTGATCTTCACTTTTTACAGCGCGGTGGTGCCCCCCGCGCATGCCCTGGAGTTGACGCCCTGGGATAAGGCGACGCATTTCATCGCCTTCTACGCGCTCACGGGTCTTGCCGTCGCGGCGTTCCCCAAAGCCAACTTGGCAATCGTCGCCGCGTTGCTGTCAGGCTTCGGCGCGCTGATCGAAATGGTGCAGGGCCTGCCGCTGGTGCATCGCGACCGGGATTTTTGGGACTGGGTGGCGGATACGATCGCAATCGCCTGTGCGCTGGCGCCGATGTTGCTTTATTGGTGGCGAGAGCAGGCCGATGCGGCTCAGAAATAGACTGAGACGAAAACCTGAAATACGTTGGCGTTGAAGCTGTACAGCGGCTCGGTGCCGGGGGTGTACTGGGGAACGCCGTAATCTTTGATATTTCGAAAATCCAGGTAATTGAAGCGAATCCGGCTGGCGTCGAAGGTCACCGTGCCGCGTTTGAAGAACTTCCAGCCGTCGGGCAAGAAGGCGTAAGTCACCTTGGCCCCGACGGTCGTATTATCGAGCGCGGCGAGATTCTGATCGCGCGCAAGAAAATTCTGCGAGTCGGCAAACGGAAATAGATCGCTGTAGAAACTCGCCGCAGATTGTTTGTAATAGCGCACCCGTCCCTCGAATATCCAGCGGTTCTTGATCGGATGGGTGTAATCCAGCTCATAAGTATTGCCGACCACTCCCCAGGTGTCGGTGTAATAGCGATAAATGGCGGTCACCGCGGCCCGGTAGGGCAGATAATATTTGCCCTGCACCTGCACCGCGGTACTGGTGTGCGTGTCGGGATAGACTTGGTTGCCCAGGCTGTAGCCCTTGGGATTGGTGGGGTCGAGATAGCGAATCGAACGATACGGATTCGCCAGGTAGCCCGCGTCGGTGATGACTTGCAGGTTTACGCCCGCGATAAAATTCTTGGTGACGATTTGCGATACGCCGCCGCTGTAGGCGCGCGACAAGGCGTGGCCGATCCACGCGACATTCGGGTCGTTGGCGGTGCCGTTGTTCTCGCCAACCGTGTTGTGCGTGTCCGAAAATCCCAGCGTGACCGTGGTCAAATCGCCGAACATGTCCTGGCTCAACGAAATACTCGCGGTGTCCGAGATGTAGTCGCGCTCCACGCTCGAGGTATACGAGGCCGTATAGGTGGTCTTGTCGTGCAGGTATTCGATCGTGCCGCTCTTCTGCTTGCGTTCATCCTTGATCTGGCTGGCCTGGCTCAAGACATCGATTGAGGCGCCGCTGACCTTGTCGATGAAATAGTTGGCTTCGACCGCAAAGTTCTCGGTAATCTTTGCGCGCGCGGTGGCCGAATAGCCGGTGATGTCCATTCCGCCGCCGCTGTATTTGCTGTAGAACACATCGGCGCGATCGTCAGGCAGGACATCCGCGCTCGTGCTGCGCACCAGCAGCAGAGCAGCGATCACTGCTGCACGAGCGAAGATGTGCCTATGCGTCATATGGTTGCGTCACGCGTCTGCGTCAATTGCAGCCGCAGCCGCCGCCCGCGCCGCCGGTTGCGCCGCGCGAACCTTCTCTCGATTCCCGAATATGATCGAGATATGCGCTCGAAATCGCATCGCGGTCCCAGGCCATGATGGGGTCGGCCAAGCGATCGCGCTCATAGGGTTTCACCCAGGGCTGGATGCTGCAGCCGCCCGATACAAGCATCGCGCCCAACACCGTTCCCGACAGCAGCATCTGACGGCAGCGCATGCTCTACTCCCGGATGAGCTGACGAATTCGATCTTGGTAGTCGTTTTCGTCGCCCGGCTTGTAGCCGCGGTGGATGTAGCGGATCTGGCCCTTGCGATCGATGATGACGGAGCTCGGCATTTCATCGACGTGATAGGCCTTGCTCACTTGATTGGCCGGATCCAAGAGCACCGGGAAACTGACGGGCTTGCGCTCCAGCAGTTGTTTGACCGGGGGCGCTTCCTTGTCGACGTTGACGCCGATCAACGTGAATCCCGCCGGCTTGTACTTCTTGTACATTTGATCGAGCAGCGGCATTTCCTGTTGACAGGGTCCGCACCAGGTCGCCCAGAAATTGACCATGACCACCTGGCCCTTGTAGGCGCTCAAGCCGCTCGGCTGGCCGGCAAGCGTGGTCAGCGTGAACGATGGCGCGGGACCGGAAGCATCGCCGCCGGCGGCAAACGCCGTGGAGGCGACGACAATCGCCGCCATCGCACAGCGCTTCAAGAGAACTCTGGTACTAAGCATGGATCTTTACTCCTGATCAGTAGAAAACGGTTAAACCGAGGGTGGCTTCGATGTTGTCGACATTCTTGGTGCGTCCGGTCAGGCTGGTCTCGAAGATGTGGTCTCTTACGTCCAGATGAAGAGCCAGCCAGTCGGTTATCAAGAGCCGCTCACCCGCTCCAAAATTAATCGCAAATTGGTCTTTATCCGCGAACTTCACATCGCCCATGCCGACTGTCACGTAAAGGGCCGAATTGAAGGCGCGCCCGCGTCCGAGAAAAATCTCGCCGGGAAGTACGTTGTAGCCTACGTCCAAGTCGTAATACGTGAAGCGTCTCCCAGAGTTGCTGACAACCGTAATATCCGGGAAAACATCCTCGAGACTGGTCGTGCCCGCCTTCGAGCGCGCCAAAAAACCTTCCAAGAAAATGTCCTCAGACACGTGGTACGCGGCGCGCACACCGTAGAGCGGATTGGTGCCGAAATCTTGAATGCTCAGCGCACCGTAATACGCGCCGATTTCAAAGTCTTTGGCCTTGATGTGCGGCGTTTTAACGACGCGGCGCGTGACCTGAGGCTCGACAATGCTCGGTTCACCCTGCGGCTCTTCCGCAACGACCTCGGTCGGCGCCTTGTTACCGCGGTGGAACCAGCTACAGCCGGACAGCAGAGCGACGGCTAGAAGAATACAGCTAAGCCGAATTTCCATTCTTCTAAGTCCTCGTACACATTCAGGTCGTTGAAGACGACGTAATGGCGCCAGTCGACGCGCCACAAAAATCGCCGGGTGATGAATCCGCGCACACCCAGCGAAACGTATGCCATTTCGTTGCTCTTTTGCAGCGGAGCGGGTGGCACTTTGTCCTGGATATACTGATAAGCAGTGCCGATTCCGGCAGTCGGCGAAAACCACTTCCATTCCGGAATGAACGTATGCCGTACGCCGATCGACGCTATATAGCGGTTGTCGAGCGTGCCGAAGGCCTGCTGAACCGCGAGCTCGACGTCGAGGCTCGTGGTCAGTGAGAAATCTCCATAAGTTGTGACTAGATTCTCGCGGTTATAAACGCCGTAGCCGGCGCCGAGTTCCCAGCGGTGCGAGGCGAACTCCGGATAAGGAGGTATCGGCGCAGGCTCGCCGGACTCCAGCAGCGTCCGGGCGAGGTCCGCTCGGCGCACCCAACCTTCATTGCCATGCGGCGCACGCACCTTGAACCAGTCGGTGCGGCTGTAGAGCACGGTGAGCACTTCGTCGCGTCCAACGACATAAACGACCGGAAATCCCCGTCCCGGCCCGGAGCGCATCTCCAAGTACGGGTCTGTGACGACCAGTACGAGACTCTTTGCCGCCGCATTCGCAAACCCCAGATGTAACGCCTGCACCAACAGCACCAGCGCGAGCAGACGACGCATCAGGTCAGTTCGCTACGGGCGCAACAAACGGATCGTTGTAAAACTGCGCGCCAATATCCAACCATTCGGCGATCAATCGCAACTCCGCGGGAGACAAATAGCCTGTGTGATCGAGTACAGGGTCATGAAAACTACCGTCAAACATCCTGAAAAAAGTTGTCGAACCCGCAGCGCTGCCGGCTGACATCGGTGGCGCCAATGAGACGGGCACCATGATGGTCGTCGGCTGGCCGGTCACCGGGTCCGGAGGTCCGGGCGCGGGCACCAGCAAGTCCTGCAGCACGCCCATATTAAGCGTCTGTGCATTATGTGCAAACAGAAGTTGCTCATATGAGGTGACTACGGTGGTGTCGACGCTCGACGAACTGCTGGTCAAATCCAGCTGACCTTGCGGCACTTGCACCATTGCCGTCGCATTTACCGGGTCATGACATACCGAGCATACGGTCGGGGTCATAGGCACGCCGTTCACCGTGTTCGTGCGGCTCGCGTCGTTCCACACCGACTGAATGTATGGCAGCCGCATCGCCAGGTCGGCGGCGCTCGCGTAATGAATCGTGACGCGGCATTGGGCGGTCCATGTCACGCAATTCGGATTGGTCGCCGCAGTGACCGGTGAGGCCGACGTCAGGTCTGCGTAGAGATAGGAAAAGGGTGTGTCCGGCTGTGGGGGCGTCGTACCGACCGTCCAGATGCCGTCGTAAATCACATCCGAGTTCAAGATCTGCGAGCACGGCGTGGTGTTCCCGCTCGGGGTCGTGCCGTTCGCGGTGCAGGTGGCTAAGGCAAGCGTCTGCGCCATGGTCGCGCCGGCATTCGTCAGCGCAATCGCCGGATTGGTGTTGGGGAACGGCGAGCCCGTTGTCGGCGCGCCCGGATTGACCGGATTGGTCAATCCGGCGCGGCCGTGCGAGGTCATATTGGCGGTCGTGTGACAGCCGTTGCAGGTTTTGGTCTCTCCCGGCAGGAGTTGCAGCCAGCTGGTGTGCTGGGCGGTGACGCGCTTGGTGTTCACATCGACGACATCGATTGTGAAAGGCACGTTTGCCGGCACTTGAACCTGGACCGATCCGTCCGGTTGGATGGGCGCGTAGCCTAAGATCTCGCGCATCCCCATGCCGGCCGGTCCGAACGCCGATTGGTTGATTTTGCGCACCGTCTTGCCGGGGATCTCCACCGCTTTTTCGATTCTGATGAATCGATACGGACGGGTATAAAACGTCGGATTGGCCGGATTGGATACCCCGGCAATGTTCGGCGTCGCGGTGTCGACGCCATCGACGTCGTACACACTACTTATATCGAGCAAGCCGACTCCCGCGGTGGCCATGGTGGCGGCCTGGCCGGGCGCCGGAGCCGCATCGACCAAAATCGACGGCGGCGGTGTTCTGGGCTGCAAAATGATGGGTTCCAGGACCATCGTGCCCACATCAGCGCTCAACAAGGGCCCCAAGGTGCCCGCGTTCAAGTCATAGACCCAGAGCGTGTACTGCGGAGGCGCCATCGTCACGTTGGTGCCGGAAGTATTCGACGCCGTGCACAGGTCGGTGGTGTTGGGAGATACCGTGGTGTCGAGCACCAGGCAGGGCGACCAGCTCACCAACATGCGATTGGTGCCGTCATAGAGCGGAAACACGGAAGCAAACCGGCCGCCCAGCGACGGCATGTTCGCGTCCGTTGTCACACCCAAATTCGTGGCGCTGGTCTGTGCGGTGCCCGCGGCCCCGCCCGGTGTCGCCGGCTGATGGATTTCAACAAACCCTTGGGTATTGATCTGAACGATGTCGCCGCCCAATTGCGTACCCAAGAACGGACGCACGATGGCCACCAAGTTGCCGTTGGGCAATTGGCGCGCATTCAGGAATTGAATGACGTTGTTGTTGGTGCCGGCGATGTTGGCGCCGGTGGCGTGGCTGTTGGCGCCATAAAAGAGTTCTACTCCGGTGCCATCGGGGTTGCCGTGATACAGGCTGATCTGGCCGCCATTGGGGGTCTCCCAACGCGAGAAGATCACCTGACCATTGCTCAAAACAGAGGGCCCGAAATCGTGATTGGTATTGAAACTGATCTGGTGCGCGTCGGTGCCGTCGCCATTCATCACATGCAGCAGAAAAATCGATTGCGACCGGTCGTCGGTTTGCGCTTGGTACTGCGGACGGCCTTCGTCGAGCAGGATGGACTGGGTGGCGAGCTGCCGGGTCGAGGCGAATGCGATTCTGCCGTCCGGCAAGTAGTGCGCGCCCACGTCGTGACCGGCGGTAATGGTGTCATTGGTCAGCTGTGTCACCGCTTGCGTGGCGGCATTGTAGGTATAAATGTGCCAATTCGGCTGCGTGACATCGGTGTTCGTTTTTTTCGGATTCAGCGGCAAACGCAACGAAAATACGATCGTGGTGCCGTCGGGCGACACATCGAGATCGCGCACAGCACCCATGCCCTTGGTGATCGAGCCGGTGACGTTGACTTCGGCGCCCCCGGCGCTGGCCTGACTGCGGACGTAAAGGTCGCTACCCGTAATGGAAGTGATGAGATCGCGTACGTCGATGTCCTTGGTGAGGACCGGAGCCTTGATGTATGCCAAGGGGAAATTGGTCACTCCGGGGGTCAGCGTCTGTCCGCCGGCAACGCCCGGCGCGTGACCAGTGGTGGCGCTTTCGCATCCCAGTACGAGAAGCAGAGGCAGCGCGATTGCCGCGAGCTTCAGCAAACCGTGACGGTGTTCACGCGGTGTGAAAGTGATCATATATGGCTACCTATACTCATGGTTTCGGTTCAGCGATCTACCAGCACGCGTGCAACCGGCATCATTGAACTTAATCGGTCTCATGCGCACATCTTCGTGCGATGTTCATACGCATACTGTTAACGCACTCACAGAAGAACTTTTCCATATCCGTTTCTCTGTGCACGCCGCGCCAGACCGTGCGGAAATCGAGGTCAGGATATAGGGACGATTTGACCGGTCGTACTGTCGCGAAACGCCGACGTCGTTCAGATGAGACATTACTGAGGCCAATGTGGCTGGGTATATTCGCAACCCAAGTCGAACCCACAACTCACGCGAGTGGATGTGCACATGAAGAACGGGATGGAGAAACCAATGACGCAGATTGCGCGCAATACCAAAGCGATGCCAAATCTTGTTGCGCGTGCAGTTCGCGCAACCTTGTGCGCCGGCGCCCTGGCGCTGGTTGGCGCAAACGCCCTGGCGGCCAACCCCAGCAGCGACCAAGCGACGCGAATATACAACCGCATCGCCGGCATACCGCCCACCGCCGCCCAGCTCGCGCAAATGACCGCGACCGACCCGGTGAGCGCGGCGCTTATCGCCACCAACGACCCGCAGTTCTACAACAGCACCATCCGCAATCTTGCGGCACCGTGGACCAACCGCGATCAATCAGTGTTCGTGCCGCTCAACGACTATACGGCGACGGTGATCGGCATGGTGAAAGACAATGTGCCGTTCAACACCTTGCTCAGCGCCGATCTGGTTTACACCGGCGACGGCAAGTCGGGCGAGCCGGCTTACTCGGCTTCGAATAACGCGATGTACGACTCGCTCGACGCCAACAATGTCGACCTGAGCGTGCACTTGGTTTCCAGCACTCAGTCGGCGCTCGAGGGCATCCCGACGACCGCAACCGCCGGCGTATTGACGACGCGCGGCGCGGCCAGCGCCTTCTTCATCAACGGCACCAACCGCGCGATGTTCCGCTTCACGATGCTGAATCATCTCTGCAACGACATGCAGCTGGTGATGGACATCACCCGTCCGCCGGATCGCATTCGCCAGGACGTGACCCGCAGCCCGGGCGGCGTGAGTACGCTGTTCTTGACCAACTGCATCGGCTGCCACAGCGGCATGGACCCGATGGCGCAGGCGTTTGCCTTTTACAACTTCAGCGGCACGGATGCGACCATGACGGACACGGTGGGACAGATCGTCTACACCGCGGGTCAAGTGCAGCCGAAATACTCCATCAACAACACCAACTTCCCGCAGGGCTTTGTCACGATGGATGACAGCTGGAGCAACCGGTGGCGTTCGGGACCGAACTATGTACTGGGATGGAGCGCCTCTCTGCCCGGCAGCGGCAACGGCGCCAAGTCTCTTGGCCAGGAATTGGAAAGCAGCGCGGCCTTCGCCAACTGCCAGGTCACCCGGGTGTTCAAGGATGTGTGCTTGCGCGCACCGAACACCACGGCGGACTTTACCCAGGTCAATTCGATGATCTCTTCGTTCCAGGCCCACAACTATTCGCTGCGGCAAGTCTTCGCTGAAGGCGCCGCCTACTGCATGGGGAATTGAGCATGAACGTTACACGCATCACCGGCTTGGCAGCGCTCGTGGCATCGATAGCCTTGAGCGCATGCGGCGGCGCCGGCGCGCCGACCACGACCAACCCAGCTCCATCGCAGAGCGTCACTGCGGACGCCTACACCGGTCCGCCGGCGGCCACCGCTGACGTCACCGCGTTCCAAATCAACTTCTGGAACAACGTGCGAACGCAAAATCGTTGCGGTCAGTGCCATAACGCGACCACCCCGGCGCAGATGCCGAACTTTGCGCGCAGCGACGATGTGAACCTCGCTTACGCACAAGCCAACACAGTGGTCAATTTGGCCACGCCGTCCACCTCGCTCATCGTGACCAAGGTGTCCGGCGGTCATAACTGCTGGCTCGCCGACCCAGGCGCCTGCGGTCAGATTTTGACGACTTGGATCACCAACTGGGCCAACGCCGCGGGTGCTACGTCCGCGACCACGGTGCAGTTGCAAGCCCCGCCGAGTCAAACCGTCGGACAGAGCTTGAACTTCCCGGCCTCCTACGTGGAGTATCAACAGACGATTTACACGCTCACCAGCAAGTACTGCGTGCGCTGCCATTCAACGACAGCGGACCCGTCGGTGGAACAATCGCCGTACTTCGCGGATCCCTCGCTCCTGGTCGCCTACCCGGCCGCGATCCCGAAGATCGACTTCACGGGCTGCGCGGGCACTGGCGGCAACAATGGCGGCACCTGCGGCACGAACTCGCGCTTCTATCAGCGCCTGTTCACCGACAACCACAACTGCTGGGATAATTGCGCCTCCGACGCCGCGCAAATGTTGGTGCAGATCCAGGCGTTCGCAGCGACCATCACGCCGGCGAACATCGATCCGGCCTTGGTCGTGAGCAAGGCCTTGAGCCTGACTCAGGGCACGATCGCGAGCGGTGCGAGCCGCTACGACGCCGATACCATCGCCAAGTACGAGTTCCAATCGGTCGTGAACAATACGACCTTCGATACCAGCGGCATCGATCCGTCCGCGGACCTGACCATCTCGGGCAACGTCACGCTGGCCGGCGGCTGGGGTATCAATGTCGGTGCCGGCGGTAAGGCGCAGGCGACGACCCAATCGAGCCAAAAAATCTACAGCATGATTCAGGCCACCGGCGAGTTCTCGGTCGAGGCCTGGGTGGCGCCCGCGTTGGTCGCGGTCGACAACTCTTACATGGTCAGTTATTCGGGTGGCGACACCACGCGTAATTTCACCCTGGGTCAGACCAACCAGGACTATGACTTCATGCTGCGCACCTCCAACACCGCGTTGACCGGGCTGCCTCAGTTGAAGACACCGGATGCCGCGATGGCACTGCAGGCGTCTCTGCAGCACGTCGTGCTCACCTATGACGCCGTCAACGGCCGTCAGATCTACGTCAACGGCGCATTGGTCCCGGTCGCGGACCCGCAGAAAGGCGGCACGATCGCAACTTGGGACAGCACTTTCGCGCTGGTCCTCGGCAACGAAGTGTCGGGCGATCGATCCTGGCAGGGTCTCATCAAGTTCGTCGCCATCCACAGCCGCTCCATGACCCCGGCGCAGGTGCTGCAAAACTTCAACGCCGGCGTGGGCGAGCGCTACTACCTGCTGTTCGACGTGTCGGCCGTGACCGGCGTATCACAGGCCTACATCATGATGACGGCCAGCCAATACGACAGCTACAGCTACATGTTCTATCAGCCGACCTTCATCTCGCTGGATCCGACCGTTACCTCGAGCACCTTGCCCAGCATTCCGGTGCAGGGTATCCGCATCGGCATCAACGGCACGGTCCCGCAAGTGGGCCAGGCCTATATCCCCTTGAATACCACGGTGACCGGTTCGGCCTACACCCCCCAGGGTGAAGTGCTGTCGAATATCGGCACGGTGATCGGCCTGCAAGCCGGACCCTTGACCGACCAGTTCTTCCTGACTTTCGACAAGCTGG